>NZ_VRVG01000005.1:0-111886 GCF_008040085.1 Methylobacterium sp. WL7
CACCCAGACCGCCCATGCAGGATCTCCCGTGCTCCAGGAGACCTTAAAGAATCCAGTTCGCGCTTCGCCGAAAGACCCCGCTGCCAAATGCGATTCCCCTGCTCCCGACCCGGCCTGACGGCCGGCCCACCCTCTCCCGCAAAGGGGGGAGGGAAACGCGCATCTCACAGAGGTCGTGATCTTTGTCCGATCGGTGAGCCGTCGGGCCTCTCCTCAAAAGGATGCGCCCCCGCGCCACCGGCGCTATAGACCCCCGATGCCGCCGCTCGCCCTCACCCTCGGAGACCCGGCCGGGATCGGCCCGGAACTCGCCCTCAGCGCCTGGCTCGGACGCGGCGGCCCGGATCCGTTGCCGCCGTTCTTCCTCGTGGCCGACCCGGACTTCATCGAGCGCCTGGCCAACCGGCTGAACCGGCCCGTCCCGGTGGCCGAGGTCGATCCCGAGACCGCCGCCGAGGTGTTTCCCCGGGCGCTGCCCGTTGTGCCGCTGCCGAGCGGCGCGACGGTGGCGGCCGAGCCCGGCGTCCCGGATTCCGGCAATGCCGGCGCGGTCATCGAGTCGATCACCGCCGCGGTGGCGTTCGTAGCGGCCGGGCGCGCCGGCGCCGTGGTGACCAACCCGATCGCCAAGTTCGTGCTGACCCGGGCCGGCTTCGCCCATCCGGGCCATACCGAGTTCCTGGCCGCCCTGTCGGTCGCCCCCGGCCGCACGCCGCCGCGGCCGGTGATGATGATCTGGAGCCCGGATCTCGCGGTCGTGCCTGTGACGATCCACGTCCCGCTCAAGGAGGTGCCGGGCCTGCTCACCCAGGAGCTGGTGGAGGAGACCGCCCGGATCGTCGCCCGGGACCTGCGCGACCGGTTCGGCTTGGCCGAGCCGCGCCTGGTGCTCGCCGGCCTCAACCCCCATGCCGGCGAGGCCGGGACCATCGGGCACGAGGACCGCGACGTGCTGGCCCCCGCGGTGGCGCGCCTGCGCGCGGCCGGGATCGACATCCGCGGCCCCCTGCCCGCCGACACCCTGTTCCACGCCCGCGCCAGGGCGACCTATGACGTCGCCCTGGCGCCGACCCACGATCAGGCGCTGATCCCGATCAAGACCATCGCGTTCGACGACGGCGTCAACGTCACCCTCGGGCTGCCCTTCGTGCGGACCTCGCCCGACCACGGCACCGCCTTCGACATCGCCGGGACCGGGGTGGCGCGGCCCGACAGCCTGATCGCCGCCCTGCGGCTGGCGCGGCGGCTCGCCGACACCGAGGCGGCCCGCAACGGTCCGGGCCCGGGCGGCGCCGACATCATCCCGTTCAGCATCTATGCCGGGCGACCGCGCGCCACGGGCGCCCAGCATTTCGACGCCGAGGACGAGCTGTGAGCGATGGAGACGGGCTGCCGCCCCTGCGCGAAGTCGTCGCCCGGCATGGGCTGGAGCCCAGGAAGGCGCTGGGCCAGAACTTTCTGTACGATCTCAACCTGACGGGCCGGATCGCCCGCGCTGCGGGGCCGCTCGAAGGCGTGACCGTCGTGGAGGTCGGCCCCGGCCCCGGCGGCCTGACCCGTGCGCTGCTGGCCGAGGGCGCGGCCCGGGTCGTGGCGATCGAGCGCGATCCCCGCGCCCTGCCGGCCTTGGCCGAGATCGCCGCGCATTATCCCGGCCGGCTGGAGGTGGTGGACGCCGACGCGCTGGCCTTCGATCCCCGCCCGCTGATCGGGACCGGCCCGGTCCGGATCGTCGCGAACCTGCCCTACAACGTCGGCACCGCGCTGCTCACCGGCTGGCTCGACGGCGCGGCCTGGCCGCCCTGGTGGGACCAGGCGGTGCTGATGTTCCAGCGCGAGGTCGCCGAGCGCATCGTCGCCGGCCCCGAGACCCGGGCGGATTACGGCCGTCTCGGCGTGCTGTGCGGCTGGCGCACCCAGGCCGACATCCTGTTCGACGTGAGCCCCTCGGCCTTCGTGCCGCCCCCGAAGGTGACGTCCAGCGTGGTGCGGCTGTTGCCCCGGGCGCAGCCCCTGCCCTGCCGGGCCGGCGCCCTGGAGGCCGTGACCCGGGCGGCGTTCGGCCAGCGCCGCAAGATGCTGCGCCAGAGCCTGAAGGCCCTGAGCCCCGAGCCCGGCGCCCTGCTGGCGGCGGCCGGGATCCTGGAGACGGCCCGGGCCGAGGAGGTGCCGGTGGCGGGGTTCGTGACCCTGGCCAACCTGTGGGACGCGGGGCGCGGACGGTAAAGTAGCCGGGCGCGCGTTCAGTAATTGCGCTCCCGCTCGAGCGACCACCCCGTCATTTCGGGCTCCGCTTCGCGACCCCGGAATGACGGGGTTGGATTTACAGCCGCCGGGCCGTTTGATCCTGTATCTGCCCAAAAAACAAAAAACCGGCGCCGCGGAAACGGCGCCGGCTCGATAACCGCGCCCCGGCCTGAACGGCCGGGACGCTGCATCCCAAGATCAACGGGTCTGCTGGATCGCCGAGAGCACCCAGCCGCGGCCGGGCTGGCGCTGGAAGGTCCAGAGCTCGACGGCCTCCGGGGCGGGCTCGGTCTTCACGACCCGGCCGCTGGCGCGGTCGACCATGACGTCCTTGAGGGCGTAGCGCATCGCCACGGTGGCGTAGTCGGTGCGGTCCTCGCCCCAGGCTTCCGCGAGGTCGCCCTGCAGCAGCTTCACGTCCGTAATCTTGTTGACCACGCCCTGGGCGGCGTTGTTGCGCAGCTCTTCGTCGAAGTAGCCGGCCATCTCGGGCGTCGCCAAGTTGCCGAGCGTCACCCGATCTTCGCGGGTGTAGGCGTCCTGGATGTCGCCGAGCAGGCGCTCGAACGCCTGGTAGTCGGCCGGGCCGACCTCGACCTTGCGGGTCTGGACCGGACGCGCGCCGCCGAACGAACCGCCGGCCGCCGGGGCCTGGCCGCCCATCGGGCCGCCCTGGTTCGGTCCGCCGTCCAGCGTCGAGCGGGCGTAGGGCGCGCCGGCGCCGGCCGGCTCGCTGCGACGGCGGAAGAACCGCACCGCCAGCATCACCACCAGCACGACCAGGCCGACCTGGAACAGCAGGCCGATCATGGAGGCGAGTCCGCCGAGGCCGCCGAAGAAGCCGCCCCCCAGCAGGGCGCCGAGCAGGCCGGCGCCGAGCAGGCCCGCGAAGAAGCCGCCGCCGAAGCGGCGACCGGGCGCGGCCGGCGCCTGCATGCCGGGATTGGACATGCCGGGGGACGGCGCGGTCTGCGACCGCTGCATGGTCGAGCCGCCGCCCGGCGCCGTGGGCGTCGCGGAGGGGGCGGTGTAGGTCCGCGACCCGCGCGAACCGAAGGACCCGCCGCCGCCCGGACGGGCTTCTGCGACGGGCGCCGCGACGGTCAGGGCAGCAGCGAGCGCCAGGAAGGCGGCCGTGCGCCGACGACGCGAGAATTGGGTGAGCATGTACGCGCCTCTGAGGACGAGAACCGAGTGGCGAGAGCCGCCGACGATTATATGGTGACGGCTCAGCGCGGGTTTTAGTCCGCGCCTCTCGATGTCGTGATGACGTTTGTCGCCGACCGTCGCGTCAGTGCAGCGTCCGGTCCGGCGCCGCCGGGAAGCCGAGGCGGACCCGGGTGCCCTCGCCGGGCTGGCTGTCGATGGTGATCGTGCCGTTCTGGCGCTTCATCAGGCCGTGCACGATGGCGAGGCCCGCGCCCCGTCCGGCCTCGCGGCTGGTCTGGAACGGCGCGAGCGCCCGGGCGAGCATCTCGGGCGACATGCCCGGCCCGGTATCGCCGACCTGGATCCCCACGGTGCCCGGCCCGGGCTGGTGCAGGGCCCGGTCGCCCGGATCGACCCGGAAGGTCGAGAGCGTCACCGTCCCGCCCGCCGGCATGGCCTCGCACGCGTTGGCGACCAGATGCCGCAGGGCGAACTCGATCTGCGTCGGGTTGCTGATCGCCCGGGGCAGCCCGGGCGTCGGGTTCACCACGAGGCGGATCCCGGCCGGGAAATCCGGCGCGAGGCGCTCCGCCAGCTCCGCCACGATGGCGTCGAGATCGACCGCGCGCACGTCCGGGGCGATCCGGCGCGAATACGCCAGGAGCTGGCGCGTCAGGATCGCGGCCCGCTCGGTGGCGTCGGCTGAGCGGACCAGCGCCCGCTGGATGAACGGCTCGGGGCGGTCGCCCAGGCGGCGCTTCAGCCCGTCGATGTAGCCGATCAGGATCTGCAGGAAGTTGTTGAACTCGTGGGCGACGCTGTTGGTGAGCAGCCCCAGAGCCTCGCGCTGCCGCGACAGCGCCAGCGCGCCCTCGGCCTCCCGCCGCGCCGTGACGTCGAGCATCTGCCCGATCCGCGCGTCGGTCCCAGGGAGGCGCTCCAGGGTCAGGCTCGCCCAGAAGCTGGTCCCGTCCGACCGCTGAGCCAGGAATTCCTGCGGTGCGTCGACCGAGAGATCGGGCGCCGACCCGCGGCTCGCCAGGATCGGCTCGAGGCCGCGTTCGGCGAGCGCCTGTGCCGGATGCCCGGTCAGGCGCTCGAAGGCCGGGTTGGCGTACCGGACCCGACCCTGCGCATCGATGAGGAGACTGGGCGTGGGCAGCGCGTCGAGGAACGCGCGGGCCTGCGCCGTCAGAAGGCCGCCCGCCTCGCCGTGATCCGTCCCGGGCTGCGTCATCCTGCGTCCGAGCTGAGCGGGTGCGGGAAACCCGCGGCGAGGCCCGCGATAGCGGCGAACCGCTTCGCGGCCAAGTGTGGCGGCTGTGTCCCGGGACTATGGTGGCCTATTGCCGGACCCACATCACCCGGGCCATCCAGGCGACTTCGCCGATATTGAGGACCCGGTCCTCGTGCTCCGGGTTGAGCGAGACCAGCTCCACGGTCCGGGCGGTGCGCCGCCGCAACTCCTTGGCGAGGACCTCGCCGCCGTGGAGGCGCACCACGACGCGGTCGCCCTTGCGCACGCTGGCCGTGGGCGAGACGATCAGCACGTCCCCGTCGCGGAACAGCGGCTGCATGGAATCGCCCTGGATCTCCAACGCGAAAGCACGCTCCTCGCCGAGGTCGGGGAACTCGATCTCCTCCCAGCCGGCCCCGCCGGTGGGCATGCCCTCGTCGGTGAACAGGCGCCCGGCCCCGGCCTGGGTCAGGCCAATCAACGGCACCATGGTGCGGGCCGGGATCTCCCGGGCCTCGATCAGGCGCAGGAACTCGTCCAGGCTGGCGCCGGTGGCGGCCAGCACCTTCGAGACCGATTCCGTGGAGGGCCAGCGCTTGCGCCCGTCGGCACCGATCCGCTTGGAGCGGTTGAAGCTCGTGGCATCGAGGCCCGCACGGCGGGCGAGCCCCGAGGCGGAGTAGCCGTGGCGCTCCGCCAGGCGGTCGATGGCGTTCCAGATCTGCTCGTGAGACAGCATGTCGGGCTCGAAGGCTCAACGTGAGCGGGCCGGCACCCCCGTCTCGCCAGCCGGCTGCCGGCTGCCGCGGAGGCACAGAGGCAGTCTCCCCGGAGGATTCGGACGGAAACCGCCCGAGGAGAGCGAGATACTGAAGAGCGCAACGCCCCGGCCCGAGTGACCCGTTTCGGACACGGTCCTGTGACGCTCAGCCTAGACGTAGGAAAGTAGAACTACAACCTGCAGAATGCAATCGCCCTTGGAATCGATCTGGTTTCCGGTTGTTGCCGGCCGGCGGCGCGGTCGCTGGTGGGCGGGTCGTCCGGAGACAGGCCTGCCGCGGCTTCCGGATGTCCAAGGCCGTATCCAGGATCCACCCCGTCATCCCGGGCTCCGCTCCGCGGCCCCGGGATGACGGAGTTGTCGTGAGCGCTGCCTCTGCAATGCCTCGGAGGCGCTCGCGGGATAGCCTGTGACGCATGCGTCGGCCGGCACAATCCAACCGCGCTGGTTCCGGTCCCCGGAGCGATGGGCTATGGACGCTGCGCTTTCCAGGGAATGCCGATGGCGCTCATCTACAAGATCTGTCCGCGTGCGCTCTGGCGCGAGGCCGAGGCGGCGGGCCGGTTCACCGGGGCGCCGGTCGACCGGGCGGACGGCTTCATCCACTTCTCCACCGCCGAGCAGACCGCCGAGACGGCGGACCGCCACTTCGCCGGCCAGGCCGACCTGCTGCTGATCGCCGTGGACGCCGAGACTCTGGGCGCGGCCCTGGTCTACGAGCCGTCGCGCGGCGGCGCGCTGTTTCCGCACCTCTACGGCGACCTGCCGCTCGCCGCGGTGGTGTCGATGGAGGACCTGCCCCTCGGCCCGGATGGGCGGCATGTCCTGCCGGCAGGCATCCCGCGCGCATGATCGCCGCCGCCTTCCCGCTGGTCCGCCCGCTGCTGCATCGCCTCGATGCCGAGAGCGCCCACGACCTGACCCTGCGTGCCCTGGCGCTGCTGCCCCCGGTCAAGCCCGCCGCCGACGACCCGCGGCTAGCCGTCGACCTGCTCGGGCGCCGCTTCCCCAATCCGGTCGGCCTCGCGGCTGGCTTCGACAAGGGCGCCCGGGTGCCGGACGCGATGCTCGGCCTCGGCTTCGGTTTCGTGGAGGTCGGCGGCGTGGTGCCGCGGCCGCAGCCCGGCAACCCGAGGCCACGGGCGTTCCGCCTCGCGGCGGACCGGGCGGTGATCAACCGCTACGGCCTGAACAGCGAAGGTCTGGCGACGGTGGCGGGGCGGCTCCGGGCCCGGGCCGGCCGGCCGGGCCTCGTCGGGGTGAATATCGGGGCCAACAAGGACTCCACCGACCGGCTGGCCGACTACGTCGCCTGTACCGAGAGCCTCGCTCCGCTCGTCGATTTCGTCACGGTCAACGTCTCCTCGCCCAACACGCCGGGCCTGCGCGACCTGCAGGGCGAGGCTTTTTTGGACGAACTGCTCGCCCGCACCGTTGAAGCGCGGGACGCGGCCGGCGCCAAGGCGGCGGTACTCCTGAAGATCGCCCCCGACCTCGCGCTGGATGCCCTCGACGCGATCTGCGCCACGGCGCTGAAGCGCGGGGTCCAGGCTTTGGTCGTCTCGAACACCACGGTGGCGCGGCCCGAGAGCCTGCGGGAGAAAAGCCTTGCCCGCGAGACCGGCGGCCTCTCCGGCCGGCCGCTGTTCGGCCCGGCGACCCGGATGCTGGCCCAGACCCGCCTCCGCGTCGGCGACACGCTCCCCCTGATCGGCGTCGGCGGCGTCGATTCCGCCGAGGCCGCCTGGATCAAGATCGAGGCCGGGGCGACCCTGGTCCAGCTCTATTCGGCGTTAATCTATGACGGGCCGGGGCTGGTGGATCGCATCAAGGCCGGCCTCGTGAAGCGGATGGCGGCGGAGGGCGTCGCCGCGCTCAGCCAGGTCGTCGGCCGGGGCGCGGAGGCGCTGGCCCGCGCGGCGTGAGGGACGTTCGTCAAGGCGCTTCCCAGTCTCGACCTCATGTCGAGGTGGCGTAGCGAAGCGCCCCGCAGGAGGCCTTCAGGGTTCGCACAGGCCGCGCTTTCGAGGTGTCTGCCGGAAGCCGTCGGCATCTGACCGTCCCGTTGGGCCGATGCGCCTCGTTCCTTGCCGAGGCGGTTCCAGAAACAGCCCCATCATCCCGGGCTCGCCTGCGGCGCCCCGGGATGACGGGGCGGAGGCATAAAAGCGTCCGCAGAAACCTGGGATGCGTGGAGGGCGGATATCCCTCTGCGACCCGTCTCCGGCTTGCCGCCGTCTCGGCTATGGCCCACTGTGTGATTGCGCGCCCCGCCGGACCTGGCCTGTGCGGCCCGGAACGCTTGATCCTCTTGGCAGATCTCCTCGCGGACCGACAAGCGCAGACACCTTGAAGGGGCTCGCGCGCGGCGCTTGGTTCCTCAGGCTGCGCGCGCAAGATGGGTTCGGAACCGAACCGTCGGCGGCCCGGTCCGACCGCTGCCGAGCGTCGCACCCGCCAGTTTAGAAAGGCTTTGCCAAGCGGTGACTTAGCCTGTGTCCCGTGCATGAGGGGCCTGCGCCGGCACGCCATTGTGACCGGTATCCCAAGCCGCTTATCTCGCGGTTGCGAATTGGCGAGCTCAGCTCGTTTTCACAAGAACATCCAGGACAATCCATGGCCCAGCCTGACGGGGCTCCCAAGCGCTCATCCGCCGCCGGCGGCTGGGGCGCTCTGAAGAGTTGCGGCAAGCACCTGTTCGGCTCGCGCGCTCCGCTGACGGGGGCGCGTGCGCTGCTGAAGGCGAACCAGCCCGACGGGTTCGATTGCCCGGGCTGCGCCTGGGGCGACCCGGAGCACGGCTCGTCGTTCGAGTTCTGCGAGAACGGCGTGAAGGCAGTCTCCTGGGAGGCCACCGACAAGCGCACCCCGCCCTCCTTCTTCGCCCGCCACACGCTCACCGAACTGCGCGGCTGGAGCGACTACGCCCTGGAGGGCGAAGGCCGCCTCACCCACCCGATGCGCTACGACGCGGCGAGCGACCGCTACTTGCCGGTGAGCTGGGACGAGGCCTTCGCCGAGATCGGCGCGACTTTGCGCGGCCTCGACAACCCCGACCAGGCCGAATTCTACACCTCGGGCCGCGCCTCCAACGAGGCCGCCTACCTCTACCAGCTGTTCGCCCGGTCCTACGGGACCAACAACTTTCCCGACTGCTCGAACATGTGCCACGAGGCCAGCGGCGTCGCCCTGATCGACGCCATCGGCATCGGCAAGGGCACGGTGCTGCTGGAGGATTTCGAGAAGGCGGACGCGATCTTCTGCGTCGGCCAGAATCCCGGGACCAACCATCCGCGCATGCTCGGCGACCTGCGCCGGGCGGCCGAGCGCGGCGCCCAGGTCGTGGTGCTGAACCCCGTGCGCGAGCGCGGGCTGGAGCGCTTCGCTGACCCGCAGAACACCGTGGAAATGCTGCGCGGCTCCAGCCAGCCGATCGCCAGCCACTACCTCCAGCCTCGTTCCGGCGGCGACATGGCGGCCTTCCGGGGCATCGCCAAGATCGTGTTCGCCCGCGACGCCGAGGCCCTCGCGGCCGGGCGGCCGTCGCTGCTCGACCGGGCCTTCCTGGAGCACCACACCGCAGGGCTCGACGCCTACCGGGCCGCCGTGGAGGCCACCGCCTGGGACGCGATCCTCGACCAGTCGGGCCTGACCTACGAGGACATCTCCGCCATGGCGGATGTCTATCTCGGCGCGCAGCGGGTGATCGCCACCTGGGCCATGGGCGTGACCCAGCACCGCCACTCGGTGGCGACCGTGCGGGAGATCGCCAACCTGCTGTTCCTGCGCGGCCATATCGGCCGGCCCGGCGCCGGCCTGTGCCCGGTGCGCGGCCATTCCAACGTGCAGGGCGACCGCACGGTCGGGATCAACGAGCGCCCTTCGGTGGCCTTCCTCGAATCGCTGGAGCGGCATTTCGGCCTCGCCATGCCCCGCCGGCACGGCCACAACGTCCTGGCGGCGATCCGGGCGATGCGCGACGGCACGGCGAAGGCCTTCATCGGGCTCGGCGGCAATTTTTTGCGCGCGACGCCCGATACCCCGGTGGTGGCGCAGGCGCTCGCCTCCTGCCGCCTCACCGTCCACATCGCGACCAAGCTCAACCACGCCCACCTGGTGCCGGGCGCCATCGGCTACCTGCTGCCCTGCATGGGCCGCACCGAGATCGACCGGAACGCGGCCGGCAAGACCCAGATCGTGACCGTCGAGGATTCGATGAGCATGGTCCACGGCTCGGGCGGCATCAACAAGCCGGCCTCCAAGGAGCTGCGCTCCGAGATCGCGATCATCGCCGGCATGGCCCAGGCCACCGTCGGCTCGGCCGCGATCGACTGGGCCGGGCTCGCGGCCGATTACGACCGGATCCGTGAGGCGATCGCCGCGACGATCCCGGGTTTTACGGAGTACAACACACGGGTGCGCAAGCCGCGCGGCTTCATGCTGCGCAACCTCGCCGCCGAGCGGGTGTTCGAGACCGCCACGGGCCGGGCCAACTTCTCCGCCGACGCCCTGCCGGCCGAGACCGAGCATCAGGTCGCGCGCAAGGGCCAGAACACCTTCGTGCTCCAGACCTTCCGCAGCCACGACCAGTACAACACCACGATCTACGGCCTCGATGACCGCTATCGCGGCGTCTACGGCGAACGGAAGGTGCTGTTCGCCCACCCGGACGACCTCGCCGAGATCCGCGATCGGATCGGCGAGCGCGTCGACATCGTCGGCCTCCATGCCGACGGCGTGACCCGGCGGGCCGAGGATTTCCGCCTCGTCCCGTTCGACATGCCCCGGGGCGCGGTGGCCGGCTACTACCCGGAGCTGAACGTGCTGGTGCCGCTCTCGACCTTCGGTGAGAAGAGCGACACGCCGACCTCGAAGTCGGTGCTGGTGACCCTGCAGGCCCGCGCGGCGGCGTGAGCGGGCCCGCGGACCCTCCCCCGGACGAGGCGGCGTTCGTCGCCGCCCTCGACCGCGTGACGGCGGCCCATCCCGGGATGATGCCGCTGGAGGCCGGGCTGCTCGCGGCCCTTTCCCTCGGCCTGCCCGGCGACAGCCGCGCCTTCGCCCGCACCTTCGCGGTGGAGCACGCCCTGGTGCTGCGCGCCCTCTCGGGGCTGGAGGAGGCGGGCCACGTCGCGGTGACCGCCCGGGATGCGCGCACCCAGCGCACGCGCTACGGGGCGGCCGCCTAGGCCCTCTTTCAAGGCGTGGCGGCGGCCGCCTCCAGGGCCGCGACGTCGAGCTTCACCATGGTCTGCATGGCAGCGAACACCCGGGCCGCCACCGCGGGATCAGGGTCGGCGAGCAGCCGCGGCAGGGCCTCCGGGACGATCTGCCAGGGCACGCCCCAGCGGTCGCGCAGCCAGCCGCACTGGATCTCCGCCCCGCCCTCCGCGGTGAGGGCGTCCCACAGCAGGTCGACGTCCGCCTGATCCGCGCAGGACACCGCAATCGACGCGGCGGTGCCGTACTGCGCCGGGACGCCGCCGTTGAGCGCCTGGAAGCTCTGGCCGCCCAGGGTGAACGCCACCAGGATCGCGGCGCCCGGCGCGCCGCCGGGCCAGGGCCCGGGCGCCCGCAGGATCGGCCCGAGGCTGGAGCCGGGCACCAGCGACACGTAGAACCGCGCGGCCGCCTCCGCGTCGTCCGCGAACCACAGGCAGGTGCTGACCGTCTTCGCCATGACGAGACCTCCGTCCGGGGGGATTGGACCCGTCGCGCGGCCTACAAACCGGCCGCGAGTTCGGCGAGTTGATCGGCGCAGCGGCCCCAGCCCTCGTGGAAGCCCATGGCCTCGTGGGCCGCGCAATCCTCGGCCGACCAGTGCCGGGCCCGCGCGGTGTAGCGGGTTCCCCCGCCCTCGGGCTCGAAGGTGATGAGGCCGGTGAAGAACGGCTTCGGCGCGGGCTCCCAGGCCCGCACATAGGCGTCCGTGAACACGATGCGGGCATTCTCGACCAGTTCGAGATAGACGCCTACGCTCGGGAATTCCGTGCCGTCGGGCGCGCGCATGACGATCCGGGTGGCGCCCCCGGGGCGAAGGTCGGTCTCGGCCTCCGAGACCGTGAAGGGCGCGGGTGCGAACCAGCGCTTCAGGAGATCCGGTTCGGTCCAGGCCCGGTAGAGCGAAGCCGGGGATGCGGCGATGCTGCGCGTGAGGACGAGGTCGCGCCCGTTCGGTTCGGTCATGGTCGTGCTCGCTGGCGGCGGTCGTGGGGCGGTCAGCCCTTGCGCTGGTTCATGGCCCAGATGATCCCGAACGGATCGCGCAACTGGCCGTAGCGGTCGCCCCAGAACATCTCGGCCGGCGGCATCAAGGCGGTCGCGCCCGCCGCGACGGCCTCGGCGTAGCGCGCGTCGATATCCTCGACCATCAGCATGAGGGAAAACGCCTGCGGCGCCTGCAGCGGGTGGCCATGCTCCGGGAAGGCGTCGCTCAGCATCAGCGACGACCCGTTGACGTGGAGGTGCACGTGCATGGTCCGGCCCTGGTCGTCCGCCGGCATCGCGGTGACGATTTCGGCCCCGAAGGCGCGCCCGTAGAACTCGGCCGCTCTCAAGGCGCCGTCCACGGTCAGGTAGGCTACGAGCCCGCCTTTCACCGGGGCCGGGATGTCTGGATTCGCGCTGCTCATGGCGTGAGCCTCCGATCGCGGCCGCGCGCCCAGGATCCATGCGTTCGACACGGTCCGATTCGGCCGGTCGAATAGTGTCTCATCCCGTGTGAGATCCGTCGAGCGGCGCGCGAATGGGGATCGAATATTTGAAACGCGGGCCGCATGAGACCAACGGACGGACCCAAGCGCGCACCCTCACCCCGGTGCGGGAGAGGATGGCCCGCAAAGCGGGTCGGGAAAGGGGAACCCGGCTTCCCAAAGGGACGAGACCCAGCCCTTGCAAGGTGTTTGCAGCAGCTGTCGGCATCCAACCGTCCCGCCTGTCCTGCGCCCCCTGGTCTTTGTAGAAGCCGCTTTGAAGGCAGCTTCGTCATCCCGGGGCCGCGAAGCGGAGCCCGGGATCCAGAACCATCGTCGGATCAATGACTTGCGCCGTCGGCGGCTCTGGATCCCGGGCTCGCCTGCGGCGCCCCGGGATGACAGGGTGGAGGCTGAAGCGTCTGTGGAAACTTCGGATCCGTGGATGACGTATGGTCCTCTGCGACCCGTCTCTCGCTTCCGCGCCGCCTTCTCGGCTGTCACGCGGGGGCGTGATAGGCGAATGCCATCGTATCCAGCCTGTGCGGTTCGAAGCGCTTTATGCCATTGGCAAAACGCGTCACGTACAGATCGATCCCAACACCGTGGCAGGGCTGGGACGAGACCGTCTTGAGGGCCGGAGCGCACCTCCGCGTCGACGCGTCTCGTCAGTCCAGATCGCCGGCGAAATTCACGCGATCGCCGCCAGGGGCCGGTCCGAATGCGCGGCCTCCGCGCCGAAGCCCGGCGCGAACATCTCCATGTCGTCGGCGAACTGCTCGACGATCGTCGCCGAATTGGCCAGGCATACCGGCAGATACGAGGCGAGCGACGGAGCCTGCGCGAACCCGTCTTCGAGCAGCCTGTCGTTGGCGAAGGTGAGGTCGAGGGCGCAGAAGGCGTAGTAGGCGCGGGTGGCACGCAGCATCGCCCGCTTGGACGCGTCGTTCAGGCCGAACACCTCTGCGAAGCGCTTGCGCAACCGGGCGTGGTCGCGCTCGAGATGGAAGCGCTGGAAGGCACGCACCCCGTCGCTCGGATCCGCCGCCTCGAAGGCGGCGATCACGTCGGCCCAGCGGGTCCGCCCGGCGGTGCCCGCGGAGAGGTGATAGAGGGTGTGGCTGAGATCGCGCTTCGCGAGGAGGCCGATCAGCGTCTCGGCGACCCAGTCGGCCGGAACGATGTCGACGCAGCTCTCCGGGCTGCAGGGCAGCATGCGCAGGGCGTCGGCGGCGCGCAGGACCCAGAGGATGCTCGAACTCGGCGCGGCGCCGAGCGTCGCGTGGCCGACGACGATCGACGGCCGCGCCACGACGATCGGCAGGTCGGGGAACAGCGCGGCGAGCGACGTCTCGGTCGCCGCCTTCGATTCGGTGTAGCCGACGATGTGCCGGGCGTCGGCATCGGGATAGGCCGCCTCCTCCACCAGGCTCGGCGCGTCGGCACCGCAGATCATGGCGGTTCCGACATGCAGGAACCGCTGCAACCCCGGCATGGCCCGGGCCCGGCGGGCGAGCGCCAGGGTGCCGTCATGGTTGGTCCGGAACACGCGCTCGCCGCCCCACCATGAGGTGTCGGCGGCGAGATGGAGCACGTGGGTGCAGGCATCGAGCCGCGGATCCATATCGAGGTCGGCCCGGGTGAAGTCGCCGGGGACGATCTCGACCTTGCGCACCAGGCGCTGGGCCGTGAAGGCGTCGGTGAACCGCTCGAGGCGTGCGGCGATGCGCTGGCGCCCCTGCTCCACGCTCGTGCACCGGACCAGGCAGACCCAGCTCGCGTCGTCGTCGCGGCTGAGGGCCTGATGAAGCACGGCGCCGCCGATCAACCCGGTCCCGCCCGTCAGAAGTATGCGTGCCAACGGTGCTCTCCGCTCGATGGGGAGAGTGAGTAGCGCAAAACTTCGGAAACAATCCCGCGGCGGCAGCTTAAAACATGAACTTTTTCCGACCGTGCCCGAACAGCCACAGTCATCACGGGTCCGTGATCGTCCGACGGAAGATACTCACGAACGCGTGATCTATGTCATCAAGCAGAAGACCGCTCTTTGGTCTTTGTCAAGTTCAAGGAGACGTGCGGAATGAGTAGATCGCCCCGACCGCAACCGTGAGTTCGTTCGCGGTGCCGACGCGGCGCACGATCGGGCTCGCCGCCGCCGCGGCGATCAACCTGTCGTAGCGGACATAGCCGAGGCTCTGCCACGCGTCGGACCAATCGTAGCTTATGGTGGCCGTCGCCCCGGCGGAACGCGGTCCAGAAGAAGCCCGGTACGGGGCCAGGACGGGATTCACGAGCGTCGCGGCGACCGGGACGTCGAAGTCCAGATGCATGGCGGCGGCATCGCCGACCACGAACCGGGGGCCCAGGCTGAGGGTGAACCGCCCGAAGCGGCCCACCAGGTCGGCCGCCAGCTTGGCGATGATCCCGTCATGGGCGCGGACGCCCTGCGTGACCTCGGCCCGCAGCCTGAACGTATCGGGGACCGGCCAGACCTCTCCGAACAGGCCGAGCCCGACCGTGGCCGGCAGGCGCGGCAGGCCGGCGAGGCGCTGGTCGTCGCGGCGCGACCGGCCTTCCCGGAAGTCCAGGACGGCACCCAGCTGGACCGGGCCCTCGCCTACGAGCGTGGCATCGAGGCCGTCGTCCGGGGACCACCAGTCGCGGGGCTCGTCGGCCTTGCGGAACGACAGGTAGGGCAATCCCCAGAGCCCGGCCGCCCGGCTCCCCTGGAAGCGCGGGCCGGCGCCGGCGAATCCGCCGACCGAGACGACGGTGTTGTGATCGAACAGCGCGCTCAGGTCGTCGGCGCGCGCCATGACCGGGCACAGGGCCAGGGCCGCCGCCAGGGACAGGCCGGGCCGCGCGGAGCGCCGGGGCCATCGATTCGGAAGTGCACGGGCGGGCACGGGCAGGCGGGGCACCGTCGCGGTCCTTCTGTCACGCTAGGCTTAAAGACCTCTCCCATGACACGCCCACGTTAACGGCGGTGGGTCAATCGTCCACGCGCGCACCAAAGATCCGCCGGGGTTTCGCAGGCCTTGCTGTCTTCCGGCCGCGATCGGCCGAGCGCCGGTGCGACGACGGACCGGCCTGCAACTGGGACACGGGCGCCGGTCCTCTCTCGCCGCAGGGCTTGGAGTTTCACACAACGCGTTCGGGCATAGGCACGGGACGCACGACGCGTTTTCCCCGCCCCCTCGTGGCTACGGGCTACACCGGTTGGAAGATCCGCGTCCCGAGGATCGATACCCCATCGCTGATAACCCACGCCGCCATTCCGGGGCCCCCAGGCGAACCCGGGCTCGAGAAATGTTGCCCGATCAGGACGTTGGCACGTCGGCGGTTCCGGATGCCGGGCTCCGCTGCGCGGCCCCGGGATGACGGGGCGTGGCCGTATCGATCCGGCCATCGCTGGAAGAATCAGACTGAACTTTCAACGATGGGGAGTGATCAAAATCCCAACTGGTGTCGCCCGTGGCTGCAACGGGAAAGAGGGCGCGTTACGCCCGTCATCCGCCGCTGTTTGAGCATCCGAGCCGGAGCGCGCGGGGAAGCGCCTCATGCCCGCTCGGGCCGGTTCCGACGCGGGTTGCGTCGTCCACCCCGGGAAACGCCCGCCGGCATCTCGGCGTGGCGCGAGATCGGAATCGGCCGCCCGCTCTCAGAACCCCTTCGCCCGGATCGCCTCGGCCCAGGTCACGGCCCGGCGGTTCACGCCGAGGTGCTGGCGCTCGTAGAGGCGGCCTTCGAGCTTGATCGCGCCGCGCTTGGCGTATTCCGGGCGCTCGAACGCCTCGATCACCAGCTTGGCCCTTCGCACCTCCTCGTCGGTGGGGGCGAACGAGGCGTTGGCCGGCTCCAGCTGCGTCGGGTGGATCAGGGTCTTGCCGTCGAAGCCGAGGTCGCGGGCCTGGCGGCACTCGTCGCGGCATCCCTCCGTGTCGGCGATGTCGTTGTAGACGCCGTCGAGGATCGCCAGGCCCTCGGCCCGGGCGGCGGCGAGCGCCATCATCATCCAGGGCAGCATCGGCACCCGGCCCGGCACGATCTTGGCCCAGGTGTCCTTGGCGAGATCGTTGGTGCCGAGCACCAGGCAGGTCAGGCGCATGCGCGGATCGCGCCTGGCCCGGGCGATCTCTTGGATGTTGAGGATCGAGGCCGGGGTCTCGATCATCGCCCAGACGGCGATGCCCTCGGGGGCGTCGAGGGATTCGAGCCGGTCGGCGATGCTCTCCAGCACCGCCGAGGACGAGACCTTCGGCATCAGGATCGCGTCGGGCTTGGCCTCGATCGCGGCGTGGAGGTCGGCCTCGCCCCAGGGGGTCTGCGGGGCGTTGACCCGGATCACCAATTCGCGGCTCCCGTATGCGCCGCTCTTGACCGCGGCGCAGACCTGCTCCCGGGCGAGTTCCTTCTCCTCGGGGCCGACCGCGTCCTCGAGGTCGAGGATGATGCTGTCCACCGGCAGGGTCTTGGCCTTGTCGAGCGCCCGCTGATTCGAGCCCGGCATGTAGAGCACGCTCCGGCGCAGGCGCAGGTCCGTCGTCGTGGCCATGGGCATCTCCCTCCTGCGGCCGCTCCCCGGCCGGCCTTCGTTGCACTGCACCCTAGAGCAGAACGTCCGATACGCCACGCCCGAAGTCTTGCCATCGGTGAGTCCGCGCGCGGTTTGATACGTTCAAGGGCGGTGTTCGATCCAGCCGTGCTTTGGTCATGTTCTCACGGCTAAAGGCGGCCTGGGTTCAATCCTTGGATCCCGGGATCCGGTCCTATGCGCGCTCTCTCGACTGTCTTCGTCCTCGCCGGCCTGGTCCTGGCCGGGGCGCCCGATCCGGCCCGGGCCCAGAGCCGGACCACCCTGGGGGTCGGCTCCGGTGCGGTCGCCGGCGCCCTGGTGGGCGGTCCGATCGGGGCTGTCGCCGGCGCCGTGGTCGGCGGGTTCGTCGGCCATTCCAGCGGGCGCGGACGCCGCCACTTCCGCCGGGGCCGCCGTTACGGCAGCGTCCGCCGGGCGCCGCAACGCCGCGCCGAGGCCGAGATCCCGCGCACCACCGGGACGGTCGCCCGGGCTGCGCCGCCGGCCGCGACGGCCTGGAAGGATCCGCGCTGAGCCGGGCCGCGCGTCCGGACAGCAATTCTTCGAAGAACGACCCCGGATTCGGGCGCCGCGGCTTACGCTTCGTGGACTACGCGGAGGCTGGCGTCGGATTCCCGTCCGCGAACTGCGTCGATCCGCGAAACGTGTCGCGGGCCAGGCCGGGAAACGCGACCGCCTGGAACAGGCCTCGGGCACCCAGGAACGCCACGAAGGCCAGCCACAGCCCGGCATTTCCCAGGCCGAACACCTGCACCAGCCCCAGAGCCGCGCAGTAGATCGCGAGCGCCCCCGCCATCAGGTTGCGCATCGCCCGCGTCCAGGTGGCGCCGATATAGATCCCGTCATAGGCGAACGCCGCCGCCGCGGCGAACGGCGCCAGCGCGGCATACGGCAGGTATGCCCGGGCGGTCTCGCGCACCGGCGCGCTGGTGGTGACGAAGTCGATGAAGCCCGGCCCCAAACCGAGCGCCAGCAGGCTGACCCCGATCCCGAAGCCCAGGCACCAGCGCAGGCTCAACGCGGAGGCCCGCCGGAACCCGGCGGCGTCCCGGGCGCCAACCGCTTGTCCGCACAGGGTTTCCGCCGCCGTGGCGAAGCCGTCGAGGAAGAAGCCGCCGATCAGGAACAGGTTCCAGAGGACGGAATTCGCCGCCAGGACCACGTCGCCCTGGCGGGCACCGAGCGCCGAGAACAGCACGATGCCGGTGATCAGCGCCAGGGTGCGCAGGAT
Organism: Methylobacterium sp. WL7; assembly: GCF_008040085.1. Taxonomy (NCBI): domain Bacteria; kingdom Pseudomonadati; phylum Pseudomonadota; class Alphaproteobacteria; order Hyphomicrobiales; family Methylobacteriaceae; genus Methylobacterium; species Methylobacterium sp. WL7. Next base: position 17,935 of record NZ_VRVG01000005.1, read on the forward strand.
CACGTCGAGGTTGACGCTGAGCGTCCGGCGCAGGGCGGCGGCGTCCCGCAGGTCGCGCAGCGGCACCCGGAACGGGCGCGATCCGAGCCGCGCGAGCACGATCAGGCCGAGCCCCAGCCCGGCCGCCTCCGCGCACAAAGTCGCCAGCGCCGCGCCGGCGAGCCCCAGGCCGAGGCCCAGCACGAAGGCGAGCGTCAGCCCGACATTGATCAGGTTGATCGCCACCTGCAGCAGCAGACCGAGATCGGTCCGCCCACGCCCCACCACCGAGCCGAGCACGCCATAACTTGCCAGCACGAAGGGCGCGGACAGGATGCGGATATGGAAGTAGGTCGCGAGCCCCGACGTCACCGCCTCGCTGGCGCCACTGACCGCGAAGGCGGCTTTGGCGATCGGCCATTGCAGCGCGAGCAGGGCCAGGCCGATCGCGGCGCCGGCCATCAGCGCTCGGGCCAGGATGCGGTCGACCTCGATGCCCTCCCGGGCCCCGACCGCCTGCGCGGTCAGTCCCGCGGTTGCCATGCGCAGGGACCCGAACGACCAGAAGATGGCATCGAAGATGACGGCTCCCAGCGCAACCGCGCCGAGCAGGGCCGCATCGCCGAGCCGGCCGATCACCGCCGCGCCGACGAAGCCGAGCATCGGCGTCGTGACGTTGGCGAGCGTCATCGGCAGCGCCAACGCCAATACGCTGCGGTGCGTCGGCAGGACCGGGGCGGCGGGCGGATGCGTCATGCCGCGACCTTAGCCGAGCCGGACGATGCGCGTCCCGATCAGCGCGAGGTCGCGAACAGCCGCGACAACAGCCAGAGCGGGATGACGACCACGGCGCCCGCGACGATCCAGCCGCCGAAATCGTGCAGCGAGGCGAGGCCGATCTCGAGGAGCGCCCGGGCCGAGTCGTAGGCGTGCCAGAATAGCCGGCCCGGCGTCAGGCCGAGCATCGCCATGAAGGCGCCGACCAGGACCGAAAGGAACAGCAGGCGCAGGAAGACGCCGGCGGGCGAGCCGCCAAGGAATCGGTGCAGCGCGGAGGGCCGCCGCTGGTATGTCTCAGACCCGTAGGCGGCGTTCGGCGGCGGAGCGCCTTGCCGGCGCCGGTCGTGATCGACGAGCATCGCGTCCTCATGAAGCCAGGAAGGGTCCGGATCGGCGACGAAACGGGCGGAACCGTGGCCGGCACACAACACCGCGTCGAAACCGGATCCCGGATCGGACGTTAGCGGGTTTCACCCACGGACCCGAGATGGCAAGCGAGAGCCGTCCCGCCAAGATGCCGGGAATGGCCGCGGGACAGCGCCGACGGGACGAGACCCAACATGATCGACCACGCCTTGTTCGACCCGGCGACGATCGATCCCGAGACGCTTCGGCTCAATGCCGAGATCGTCGCGGCGCACGCCGCCCTGCCTGATCCCTGGTCGTTCCCGATCGAGGAGGTTCGTGCCCGCCGCCGCGCCGGGACCAAGGCGGCTCCGGCGATGCCGCACAGCGCCCGGGCGGAATGGATGACGATCGAGGGGCCCAGCGGTCCGCTCAAGCTGCGCGTGGTCCGCCCGAAGGCCGACACGAAGGTGCGCGGCGCCTATCTTCACATCCACCGGGGCGGCTGGGTCTGGGGCGCGGCCGACGAGCAGGATCCCTGGCTCGAGCGCATCGCCGACGCCTGCGGCTTCGTCGTGCTGTCGGTGGAGTACCGCCTCGCCCCAGAGCATCCTTATCCGGCCGCGCTACTCGATTGCGAGGCCGCCGCCCTCTGGCTCGCGGGACCCGGCCGGGCCGAGTTCGGCGTCCACGCGCTGACGATCGGTGGCGAGTCGGTCGGCGCGCACCTCGCCGTGATGGTGCTGCTGCGCCTGCGGGACCGGCACAACCAGCCGCGCGCGTTCCGGGGCGCCAACCTCAACGCGGGCTTCTACGACCTCGGCCTGACCCCGTCGGTGCGCAACTGGGGCGACGAGCGCCTCGTCGTGAACACCCTCGATCTCACCAAGTTCGCGGACGGCTACGTCCGCGAGGGGATCGACCGACGGCGTCCGGACGTGTCGCCGATCTATGCCGACCTGAAAGGATTGCCGCCGGCCCTGTTCACCATCGGGACCGCTGACCCGCTTCTCGACGACACGCTCTACATGTCGGCGCGCTGGGCCGCCGCGGGCAATGGCGGCCACACCGCGATCTATCCCGGCGGTTGCCACGTCTTCGCCCGGTACCCGAGTCCGATGAGCGAGCGAGCCCTGGAACTGATCGACCGCTTCCTGATGGCCCTGGCCTGAGCGATCGATCCGAGATCCTGCCGGAGGCCTTCCGGGCGTGGTTCGCCGCGCGTGGCTGGACGCCGCGGCCGCACCAGCTCGACCTGCTGCGGATCGCCCGGTCGGGCCGGTCGGCGCTCCTGGTGGCGCCGACCGGCGCCGGTAAGACGCTCGCAGGATTCCTGCCGAGCCTCGTGGCTCTGGCGGAACGGGCAGCCCCCAAAGCGGAGCCCAAGACCGCCAAGGGCCTGCATACCCTCTACGTCTCGCCGCTCAAGGCGCTGGCGGTCGACATCGCCCGCAACCTCGACGCGCCCATCGCCCAGATGGGTCTCCCGGTACGCGTCGAGACCCGCACCGGCGATACCCCGGCGCACAAGCGCACCCGCCAGATCAGCCGCCCGCCCGACATCCTGCTGACGACGCCCGAGCAGCTGGCGCTTCTGATCGCCCATCGCGACGCCGCCGAATTCTTCTCCGGCCTGCGCTGCGTCATCCTCGACGAGCTGCATGCCCTCGTGACCTCGAAACGCGGGGACCTGCTCTCCCTGGCCCTCGCCCGGCTGCACCGCCTCAGCCCGGATCTGGCAGCGATCGGGCTGTCCGCAACGGTCCGAGAGCCCGACGAATTGCGGAAGTACCTGGTGCCGCAGCTGGAGCTTTCCCCTCCCCCCTCTGCGGGCGGTCGGAGTCATACAGCCCCGGACGAGGCTCGGGTCCCCTTTCCCGCACGGGAGAGGAAGCGCGTCGCGGTGTCGGCGCTCGATGAGGTCACACGCCCGACCCAGGCGCCTCTCCCTTCCTTCCCTGCAGAGGGGGGAGGGGAAAAACAGCCGCCCATGGCCGACCTCGTGACCGTCCGAGGCGGCGCCAAGGCCGACTTGCGCCTGCTCGATCTCGGGCGGTCGCTGCCGATCTCGGGGCACACCGCCTGGCACTCGATGCCGGCGATCTACGAATTGATCAAAGAGCACCGGACGACCCTGGTCTTCGTCAACACCCGGCTCCAGGCCGAGTACACGTTCCAAGAGCTCTGGCGCCTCAACGAGGACGCGCTGCCGATCGCGATCCATCACGGATCCCTCGACGCGCAGCAGCGGCGACGGGTCGAGGCCGCGATGGCGGAGGGACGATTGCGGGCGATCGTCTGCACCGCAACCCTCGACCTCGGCATCGACTGGGGCGACGTCGATCTCGTGGTCAATGTCGGGGCGCCCAAGGGCGCGAGCCGGATCATGCAGCGGATCGGCCGGGCCAACCACCGGATGGACGAGCCCTCGAAGGCCTATCTCGTCCCCGGCAACCGCTTCGAGATGCTGGAGTGCCAGGCGGCCCTCGACGCCGTCGAGGCGGCCGCGCAGGATACCCCCGACGCGCGGCTCGGCGCCCTCGACGTGCTCGCCCAGCACGTGCTCGGCATGGCCTGCGCGGACGCCTTCGACCCGGTCGGCCTCTACGACGAGATCGTCTCCGCAGCACCCTATGCCGGCCTGACCTGGGAATCTTTCGAGCAGGTCGTCGATTACGTCGCGACCGGCGGCTATGCCCTGCGTGCCTACGAGCGCTTCGCCAAGATCCTGCGCGGGCCCGACGGCCTCTGGCGCGTGCGCGATGCCCGGACGGCGCAGGCGTACCGGATGAATGTGGGCACGATCGTCGAGGCGGCGCGGGTCCGGGTGCGGCTCGGCCGGACCCTGCGCGGCAAGCCCGGCACGGTCCTGCCGAAGGGCGGCCGGGTGCTCGGCGAGATCGAGGACGAGTTCGCCGACACGCTCACGATCGGCGACACCTTCCTGTTCGCCGGCGAGACCCTGCGCTTCGAGGGACTCGCCGAGGACGAGGCCCTGGTGACCCGCGCGCCGCTCGGGACCGATCCTGCGATCCCCTCTTATGCCGGCGCGAAATTCCCGCTCTCGACCTTCCTGGCCGAGCGGGTCCGGGCGATCATCGCCGACCCGTTCGCCTGGGATCGCCTGCCGAAGCAGATCGGTGACTACCTCCAGCAGCAGCGCCGCCGCTCGGTCCTGCCGGGCGAGCGCGACCTGCTGGTGGAGACCTTCCCACGGGGGAAGCGCCACTACCTGACGGCCTTCCCGTTCGAGGGACGGCTGGCACATCAGACCCTCGGCATGCTGCTGACCCGGCGGATGGAGCGTGACGGCCTGCGCCCGCTCGGGTTCGCGGCCAACGATTACGGCATCGCGATCTGGACGACCCGCGATGTTTCGGAGCGCGCTGCGCTGGACTCCGACTTCATCGGCGACCTGTTCGCGGTCGACATGCTGGGCGACGACCTGGAGGCGTGGCTCGATGAATCGGCGATGATGAAGCGTACGTTCCGGCAATGCGCGGTGATCGCCGGCCTGATCGAACGCCATCACCCCGGCCTGAAGAAGTCCGGCCGTCAGGTCACGATCTCGACGGATCTGATCTACGACGTGCTGCGCAAGCACCAGCCCGACCACCTCCTGCTGCGCGCGGCGCGACAGGATGCGGCAACCGGACTCCTCGACGTGAGGCGCCTCGGCATGATGCTAGAGCGCATCCAGGGGCGAATCATTCACAAGGCTCTCGATCGGGTCTCGCCGCTCTCCGTATCCGTCATGCTCGAGATCGGGCGCGAACGGGTCTACGGTGAGGGGGCCGACGAGATCCTGGCCGAGGCCGAGGCGGAGCTTCTTCAGGAAGCCCTGTCCTGACCGTCGATCCGCCCTCCCCCATCGAGCCCGAGGATGCGATCTTGGCGGCCGGCCTGAGACTCGAGAAGACTCACAAGCACCCGACCCTGCTGCTGGCGGGCGAGACCCTGGTGCTGGATCTCTGCGGCGGCGTGTGGCTGCCCGAGCACCGCACGCTGATCGTCTCCGATCTCCATCTGGAGAAGGGGTCGTCCTACGCCGCCCGCACCGGCCAGTTCCTGCCGCCTTACGACACCCGCGAGACCCTCGCCTGCCTCCACGAGGCGGTGGTGCGCCACGATCCGACGCGCGTGGTCGCGCTCGGGGATTCCTTCCACGATGTCCGCGGCCCGGAGCGGATGGAGCCCGGCGACCGAGCCATGGTGTCGGCTTTGCAGGAGGGCCGGGACTGGGTCTGGATCGCGGGCAATCACGACGCGGCGGTCAGCGAGGGTGTCGGCGGTCGCTACGCCGACGCGCTGACCCTGGGCGGCCTGATCCTGCGTCACGAGCCGAGCGCCGAACCGGTCTCCGGCGAGATCGCCGGCCATCTCCATCCCTGCGGAAAGGTCGCCATGCGCGGCCGGGCGGTCCGCCGTCGCTGCTTCGTCACCGACGGCACCCGCCTCGTGATGCCGGCCTTCGGCGCTTACGCCGGCGGGCTGAACGTCCGCGACCGGGCCATCGAAAGCCTGTTCCCCAAGGGGTTCACGGCCCATCTGCTCGGGGATGGACGGGTCTTCACCATCGGCCGGTCGCAGCTCGCGCGGGATTGACGGGAGCGCGCGTCACCGTTCGGGATATCGCTTCGCCGCGGGTGGGGGCCATGTGAACGAGCGCCGCGAGACGTCAGCGATAGAAGGTGTACGTCGCGCTGTAGGGCACACGCGCCGTCTGGCCCGGCGTGCAGACGCCCTGCGGTTTCTCACCGCCGACCGTGTCGCTCCGCAAGATATACTGCGTTCCGGCGAGCGATCCGGATCCAGTTGCTCGGCCGGACAGCAGCAGCCACGCAACGGCTTGGGGTCGCGGTGCGGGCGCCTGAGCGATGACGGTGCCCAGCACCCGGGAGCCGTCCTGCGCCTCCCAGACCGGTCCCTCGAAGTGACGCCCGACCGCGCGTCCGTCCGGCTGGACGAGTTCCGCCTCGGGCTTGGCGGGGCCCCAGGCCGGCCCCTTTTCGGCAGCGATGCAGGCATAGATCTGCACGCCCCGGGCGGAGAGCCGCGCGACTGCCACGCTGCCGGGCGGCGGCGCCAAGCCCGCCGGTTCGGCCATTGCGAAGGCCGGAGCGCAAGATGCAGCGGCGATGAGGGCTGTCCGGCAAGACCTGATGAGGGTGCGGGACGTGATGATGGCGTAGGAAATCGGTTCAGCTCCATCCTGACGGTCCGAACCGCCGATACGTCGCAAACCGCGTGCGCGTTTCACGCCGCGGCTCGCGCGTGTTCCGGGTCAGGCTGATTTCATGAACCGGGTGACACTCTCCGAGAGATCCGCTGAGTGTCCGGCAAGGCTCTCGGCGACGCCCAGGACAGCTTCCGCAAGTTGACCGGTGGCATTGGCGGCCTGCGAGACGCCGCCGATATTGCCGGACATCTCATGCGTCGAGACTGCCTGCTCCTCGACGGCGCTCGCCATCGCCAGGGTCAGCGTCGAGAGCTCGGCGACGGCGGCGGTGATCATCTCGATCGCCCCGACCGCTTCGCCGGTGGCGCTCTGGATCGCCGCAACCTGCTGGGTGATCTCGCCGGTGGCCTTCGCGGTCTGCTCGGCCAGAGCCTTGACCTCGCTCGCCACCACCGCGAAGCCCCGGCCGGCGGCGCCGGCACGGGCGGCCTCGATCGTGGCATTCAGCGCCAGGAGATTGGTCTGCCCGGCGATCGACTTGATCATGCCGACCACCGCGTCGACCTCGCGGGCGTTCTCGGCGAGCTGCCGCATCGTCGCGTCCGTGGTCTCGGCCTGGACCGCGATCTGCCGGGCACGCTCTGAGACCCGTCCGACCTGACCCGAGATCTCCTGGATCGCGCCGTTCATCTGCTCGGAATTCGCCGCCACGGACGAGGCCTTCTGCCTGGCGGCATCGGCCGACTGCGTCAGCCCCTCGGCCGAATGCTGCATCTCGCGGATCGCCGAGCCCACGGCATCGACGACACGGCTGACGTCGGTGGACATGTTCACCTGCGCGGATACGACGGCCCAGGTCAGCATCGGCCCGATGTAATTGCCCTTCCGGTCGTTGACGGCGGTGACCTGCAGGTCGAGCGTCTCCGGCCCCACCTTGATCTTGGTCCGGTGCGGCAGCCGGCTCGCATCCGCCAGCATGTTGCGCTGGTGATGCGGGTTCTTGTGGAACACGTCGAAGGAGTGGTCGAGCATCTCGTCGACCTTGATCGGCAGATATTGCTCGAGCGGCCCGAGGGTCCGCCGCGAGGTGGCGTTCAGGTAGTTGATCTTGAACTCGTTGCGGGGATCGGCCGTCATCACCGCGACCGGCATGTTGTCGATCATCGACATCAGCCGATCGATATCGTTCTTCTTGGCCGAGATGTCGGCCGCGAACTTGACCACCTTCACCGGCTTGCCGTGCGCGTCGAGGACGGGGTTGTAGGTCGCCTCCAGCCAGACCTCCGCACCGTTCTTGTCGATGCGCAGGAACTCGCCGGTGACGTACTGGCCGTCCTTCAGCTTCGACCAGAACTCCGTGTACTCTGGCGACTTGGCAAACATCGGTTCGACGAAGATGCGATGATGCTTATCCCGTACATCAGCCAGGGTGTACTTCATCAAGCTTAAAAAATTCTGGTTGGCGTTGAGGACTTGGCCGTCCATCGAGAATTCGATGATCGCCAACGACCGGTCCAAGGCGTCAAGCTTGGCCTGCGCCTCGTTGTAGACGGTTCTCTTGAACATATCGGTGCTCACGCTGCTCCCGCGGGCATATGGCCAAGATTGGGTTAAATTTTATCTAATTCGACAGTTTTTGAGACGGAATCCTATATTGATCGAAAACGGAAGAAAATATTCGTGCCACATCAATTATAATATTTTCTGATTATGGGTGTCGATTTGTATTGATGATGGTTTTTTGCTGATAATCTGGCGAATATCAGAACCAGCCTCGGCTTCGAAAATAAACGATGGGAGCCAGAGCGCTGATCAGGATAAGCGCGAGGGCGTAGGGATAGCCGTATGCCCAGTCCAGCTCCGGCATGTGCTTGAAGTTCATGCCGTACATCGAGGCGATCAGGGTCGGCGGCACGCCCACCACCGAAACCACTGTCAGCACCCGGAAGACGTTGTTCTGCTCGATGTTGATCAGTCCCAACGTGGCGTCGAGAAGGAACTGAACGTTCTCGGCGAGCCGCGTCTCGAACTCGTCCAAGGAGTCGATGTCGCGCCGGATCGTCTCGAAGCGGCCGTCCTCGGGCAGGCCCAGTCCGTCGCAGGCGGCCGACACGAACGGCACGATCCGCTCCAGGCCGAGCAGACTGGCTCGGATCTTCCCCAGGACCTTCCCGCGGTTGCTGATCCCGCGCAGGATCCGCCGCAGCGCCAGGTCACGGCGGCGGGGCGGCGGGCGTTCCAGCCGGCGGCGGTCGGCGCCGCGGACATCGAAATCGAAGATCCGCGTGGACAGCGTGTCGAGTTCGGAGGCCATGTCCTCAAGGGCGTCCGCGAGGCTGTCGACCAGTTCCTCAAGGATCACGATGAAAATCTCGCTCGGCGCGACGCTGCCGTCGCCGTCCGCGATGCGCTTCTCCGACGAGTCGATCGCGCGCATGTCGTGGAACCGGATCGTGACGAGGTGATCCTTCGACAGGAGGAACCCCAGCGGCTTCAACTGGGAATCACTGCGCTCGAAGGTGATCATCGGCGTCGAGAGCGACAGCCCGTCCTTCACCCGCCGCAGCCGGCTGGAGGATTCCACCTCCGACAGGGCGGCCCGGGACGGAACGCGCAGGCCGGTGGCCGCTTCCACGGCGGCGGCCTCCTCGGAGGTCGGGTCCTTCAGATCGAGCCAGACGGCATTGCCGGGGATCGGGCTGCCGCATTCAGGCGTCACCGCGCCTTCGGGTCCGTGCAGGCTCAGCATGAGGGCGCGTTGTCCTAGGGGAAATCGGGGCCGATGCCCCGTCATCGCGCCGTCGCGCAGGGGTGCGACAGCCTTGACTCGAAACCACGCGAGGGCTATCTCGCCGCCGTCATTGGCACTCGCCAAGACAGAGTGCTAACAGTCGGGTTTGGGAGCGGTCGCGCAGGCCGCATCAACGCCAACTGCAGACCTGAAGCAAGAGGGCAGCTCATGAAGTTCCGTCCGCTGCACGACCGCGTGGTCGTCCGTCGCATCGAGAGCGAGGAGAAGACCAAGGGCGGCATCATCATTCCGGACACCGCCAAGGAGAAGCCGCAGGAAGGCGAGATCGTCGCCGTCGGTCCCGGCGCTCGTGACGAGCAGGGCCGCGTCAACGCGCTCGACGTGAAGGCGGGGGACCGCGTCCTGTTCGGCAAGTGGTCCGGCACCGAGGTCAAGATCGACGGTCAGGACCTCCTGATCATGAAGGAATCCGACATCATGGGCGTCGTCGCCCTCTGATCGGATCCCTGTTTCCCGCCCTTTGAGGCCGTTCGAGGCCTTGGGGTCCAACCCAATCACAAGAGGCAAACCATGGCAGCGAAAGACGTTCGTTTCTCCGCCGACGCCCGCGATAAGATGCTGCGCGGCGTCGATATCCTCGCCGACGCGGTGAAGGTGACGCTGGGCCCCAAGGGCCGCAACGTCGTGATCGAGAAGAGCTTCGGCGCCCCGCGCATCACCAAGGACGGCGTCACCGTCGCCAAGGAGATCGAGCTCGCCGACAAGTTCGAGAACATGGGCGCCCAGATGGTGCGCGAAGTGGCCTCGAAGACCAACGACATCGCGGGTGACGGCACCACCACCGCCACCGTGCTGGCCCAGGCCATCGTCCGCGAAGGCGCCAAGTACGTCGCCGCCGGCATCAACCCGATGGACCTGAAGCGCGGCATCGACCTCGCCACCGCCGCCGCGGTGAAGGACATCATCGCGCGCGCCAAGAAGGTCTCGACCTCCGACGAGGTCGCCCAGGTCGGCACGATCTCCGCCAACGGCGACAAGGAGATCGGCGAGATGATCGCCCACGCCATGCAGAAGGTTGGCAACGAGGGCGTGATCACGGTCGAGGAGGCCAAGACGGCCGAGACCGAGCTCGACGTCGTCGAGGGCATGCAGTTCGACCGCGGTTACCTGTCCCCGTACTTCATCACGAACGCGGAGAAGATGGTCGCCGAACTCGAGGATCCCTACATCCTGATCCACGAGAAGAAGCTGTCGTCGCTGCAGGCGATGCTTCCGGTGCTCGAGGCCGTGGTCCAGACCGGCAAGCCCCTGTTGATCATCGCCGAGGACATCGAGGGCGAGGCGCTGGCCACCCTCGTGGTGAACAAGCTGCGCGGCGGCCTGAAGGTCGCGGCCGTGAAGGCGCCGGGCTTCGGCGATCGCCGCAAGGCGATGCTCGAGGACATCGCGATCCTGACCAAGGGCCAGATCGAGGAGACCACCTCGGACTACGACCGGGAGAAGCTGCAGGAGCGCCTGGCCAAGCTCGCGGGCGGCGTCGCGGTGATCCGCGTCGGCGGCGCGACCGAGGTCGAGGTCAAGGAAAAGAAGGACCGCGTCGACGACGCCCTCAACGCCACCCGCGCGGCCGTCGAGGAAGGCATCGTCCCGGGCGGCGGCACCGCGCTGCTGCGCGCCAAGAAGGCCGTCGCCGAGCTGAAGAGCGATGTTCCGGACGTCCAGGCCGGCATCAAGATCGTGCTGAAGGCGCTCGAGGCCCCGATCCGTCAGATCGCCCAGAACGCCGGCGTGGAAGGCTCGATCGTGGTCGGCAAGATCACCGACAACACCTCCTCGGAGACCTACGGCTTCAACGCCCAGACCGAAGAGTATGTCGACATGATCCAGGCCGGCATCGTCGACCCGGCCAAGGTCGTCCGCACCGCCCTGCAGGACGCGGCTTCCGTCGCCGGCCTGCTGGTCACCACGGAGGCGATGGTGGCCGACGCCCCGAAGAAGGACGGCGGCGCCCCCGCGATGCCGGGCGGCGGCGGCATGGGCGGCATGGACTTCTAAATCCACGCCAACCATCGAGCTGACGAAGGGGGTCGCCGAAAGGCGGCCCCTTTTTTCGTTGGTGCGACACGGTCCCCTCACGCTCCCGCGTTAGTCCCGGCTTTCATGAGGGACGGCCGTGCGATGGCTGCAGAATGGTCTTCGCGTGCGAGATCAGCCTCGATTTGGGCAGCCAGCGTGAAGAAGCGCTGGCGGACCTCGGCGGCAAACGGATTCGATCGCTCGATCGCCTCGAAGACTTCCGGGGCGTCGTGCCGGACCATGTCGACCGCCTGCATGTGCAGTGAAAAGCTCCGCGTGGTCATATGAGTGGGAAGCGGCTCCATGGCGACGAGCACCCGCGCGATCAGATGCGTCAGGCCTTGCACCGCCGCGGCCTCGCGGTCGTGAGCCTCCGGCGTCGTGACGATCACCTTCAGTCTCAGCACCGTCCGGAGAAAAGCCGCAGCACGACGCCCCCGCCGTCCCGAGACAGCACACACCGCGATCTTCAGGCCGACGATCCCGCCGACGGCACTCTGGGGGCCGAACAGGGGATGGGTTCCCAGGATATCGACGCCGGCCGGTAATCCCGCCCGCATGATCGCGACCGGCATCATCTTCACTGAGCCGACATCGACCACCAGGGTCCCCGGTCTGAGGTGGGGGGCTATCGCGGCCACGACATCGGACAGGCGGGAAACCGGAACGGCCAGGATGACGACGGGGCAGCGTGCCGCCGCGATCAAGTCCGTTCGCACGGCGCCGTAGGTCGGGGAATCGGCCTCGGCCGGGCGGGGATCGTACACGCGCAGCGCCATGTGCGGCGCGAGATGCTGAGCGATCAGGCGACCGAAAGCGCCGAAACCGATGATCCCGACGGCGGGGCGGCCTTGAGTTGTTTAAGAGAATGACACGGTGACCTCGGGCAGGCGCGAGGTCGGCGGATCATGATGAGGTGCAACCGCCGACGACGCAGCGGTTGGGCATGATAAGCAAGCCGCCGCTATGAAAGCGGCGGGCGATAGGATGCGGTGAACGGCAAGCTTAGCATGATGACGGCCGTCTATGCCGTGCCACCTTGCTCGTCAACAAGGCCGCATCGATGCCGGGACAGGGCTGGTCGTGCACTTTTCTCAGACGTTGCTCGATCAAAAGTCCCAGGCTTCACTGCGCCGGGCGCGCGTTTCCCTTCGCGTTATCTCGGAACCAAAAAAAACGGGACGGCTTGCGCCGTCCCGTCTGTCGTCGTGCCTATCGGCCTAAGAAGATAGAAGCCAGTCGCTGGAGCAGGCCCCGCGGTGCGGGCGGAGGCTCACTCTGTCCAGGACCGTCCCCAATCTAATTGGCGGCGAAGGGATGCTGGGCCGAGTTGCGCTGCTCGGTGACGGTCGAAGCCTTCGGCTCGCCGTTCACGGCGCGCTGGATCGAGAGCTTGGTGGCCTCGTAGTTGTACTTCTGGATCTTGGCGTCATCGGCCGCTTCCCAGTGGATGAACACGCCGACCAGGATGAACAGGTCGTCGGCCTCATCGGCCGGGATGATGCCTTCGGCGACGGCGTCCTGGACGGCCTTGGCAACGCCGTGCTGGGCCGGGCCGAACATCTGGACGGCCTGACGGGCGTCGTTGATGGTGACCTTGTTGAACATCAGGGTGTTCGGCTTGCACGGCAGGTTCGGCGCGATGACCGCGAGCAGGCTGGTGAAGCCGTGCTTGTTGTTCACGAGGCCGTTGCAGAAAGCCGTCTCGGCGGGCGAGCCGCGCGGTCCGATGATCAGGTCGATGTGAGCGACTTCGTTGCCGTCGCCGACGAGGGCTTCGCCAACCTGAACCTTGGTGATCTTCGCCATTCGGTGTCTCTCCCTGGATTCCGAAATAGGGCCGCGGCGCCGGACAATGCCAGCGGCCGGGAAGCCATCCTTGTTATCGGCGCCCGAACCTCCGGACGAGCCGGTTGGGCCGAGCCGGTTGGGCCGGACAGCGCGCCGGACCCTACAGTGCGACCCAGCGGCTCACAACCCGCGCAAGGCCCTGGATCTGAGGAATTTCTTTGGCCACGGGGCGTGAAAAGCTGGAACTTATCCGTGCGTCACGCGAAGGCGGCGCCTGCCGTGGTCAAGGCGTCCCAGAACACGGTCGCGACCGTGAAATCCGCGCTGGTGCCGGGGTTGAGCCCGCGCGCCTTCAGCGACGCGTCGAGGACCAGCAGCGGCTCGACCGGACGGGTGGTGAGATCGAGGCTGTCGAGTAAGGTTGCGACCTCCCTGCGAACAGACTCCGCCACCGGTGCGCCGGCCTTGCGGGCGATGTGGCTGTCCGGAACGGTCCTGAGATAGGCCAGGTGGATCGCGGTGGTGCACCAAGTCGGATCGAGACCTGCGGCGCGCGCGCCGGCGAGGGCCGGGAGCCCGATCTCTACGATGTCCGCGAAGCCTGTGCCGTAGGCCCCAGCGATGCGGTCGCGATGCGCCGCCTCCGCCATGGCGGCGCGCAGGGAGGCCGGGGCGACGGCCGATACGTCGTGCCGCTCGGCCCGGCCGAGGCCTCCCGGGTTCGCGAGCCGGATCGCCGCGAAGACCGCTTCGGAATCGGCGGCATCGAGGGTGTCCAGCACCGCCTTGACCGATCGGCCCCCCTCCGCTGCGACAGCGAGCGGCGCGCACAGGAGCAGGATGCCGAGATTGGTGTTCTGGGCGACGGCCGCCAGGGTCGCCGTGACCCCGGCGCGGACCCGCGCGCCGACGCCCGATCCCGCCCGCGCCAGCCCCGGCGCCGAGACGTCGGCACTGGTGACGAAATCCGCCACCACCATGCGATGGCCGGCTGCGTAGGCATGGACGTTGCCGGGTTTCAGCGCATCGAGTTCCGCCAGGCAGGCGGCGCGGTAGAGCGTGCCGATCAGCCCCGGGGCGAGACCGCTCATGCCACCACGAGCCGCGGGATGCTGGCACCCCTGACCGCGGACAGGAAGCCGCGCACGACGGCGCCGGCGATATCGGTGTCGCACACGGTCTGCAGGCCGGACCAGGCCGGCATGGAATTCACTTCGAGGATCGAGAAGCCGCCCTCCCCGTCCTCGACGAGGTCAACCCCGGAATAATCGACCCCGACCGCGGCGGCGGCGGCCTCGGCCATCTCGGCGGCGTCCCGGGGCATGGCCCAGGGCAGTGGCCGGCCTCCGCGGTGGACGTTCGTGATCCAGCCGTCGCCCTCCCGGATCATGCCGGCGATCGCGCGACCGTCGCAGACGAACACGCGGTAGTCGCGCCACAGGCCGTCCCGCCGCGGCACGTAGCGCTGGAGATAGTAGACGCGCGCCACAGCCTCCTCGTCCGGCAGGTCCCCGGGCGTCTCGATCAGCGCGAGCCCCTCCCCTTGCGAGCCGAACAGCGGCTTGAGGACCAGGGGCGCGCCAGGGCGTGCCTCCCGCTCCACGATCTCCGCGGCGGCCTCGCGTTTCGAGACGACCCAGGTCTCCGGGGTCGGCAGGCCGGCTCGGGCGATCAGCAGCGAGGTCGCCGCCTTGTCGACCGAGCGCTCGATGGCGGTGGGCGGGTTCCAGACCGTCACGCCTGCCGAGACCAGGGCGTGAAGCACGCCGAGCCGCATGGTGGTCGCCTCGAAGGTGCCCCCCGCGATGGTCCGCAACAACACGCCGTCCGGCAATTCACCGGAGAAGCCCGGGACCCGCAGCGGTTCGCCGCCGCCGGTAGCCACGATCACGTCCGCCAAGGAGAACAGCACCGGCTCGACCCCCTGCGCCCGCAGGGCCGCCAGGAGCCGGGCCTTGTGCCAATTGCCGTTATCGGCCGCCAGGGCGATGCGCATGGATGGGAGACTCTCGACGGCCCCTTCCTGCACGGGAAAGCACCGGATCTGTGTGGATGCGAGGCGCTATCGCGAGGGCTGGCCGGGACCTGCCCCCGCTGAGGAGAGGGGACCTCGCTTCTTGCGATTGGCATCGCGACGCAGTCTACGCCGCGATGCCCGTTGAGCCGAAGCTGGAATGCCCCGCGCCTATGCGAAGGACGCTTCCACCAGCGTCGGCTCCAGGCGACCGCCGCGATAGGTAGCGCCGGTGCGCACCGATGTGACGATCGCCTCGGCCGGCGAGAACAGCGCGCCATCGATCTTGTAGAAGTCGCCGTTCACCCGCGAAAAGATCTCGGCGAACGGAGCGCCGTGGTCGCTCGAGGTGGTGGACGGGATCTGCTCGGCAAGCTGCTTGGCGTCGGCATCGTCGGCATCGACGAAGAGCTGCACCCGGCCGCCGTAGATGATCGCGTCGTTGGTCCGGCCCATCGCCTTGATGAAGTCCGGGTGCGGGGGCGACAGCGGGGCCGAGCCGATGCCGTCGACGATGGCGTGCAGGTCGAACCCGACCGTGTGGGCCTTGTGCAGGGCCACTTCGAGCACCCGGGCGACCACCTGGGTCGAGCCGGCCAGGCTCTGGGTCGGCGCGAAGATGAAGGTCAGGTCCTCGGGCCGCAGGCCGGCGGCCTCGGCGACCTTTGCGACGACGCTCTCGGGCGGTCCGCCGGCGGCTTCCAGCACCAGAGCGGTGTTCGAGGCCGAATCCCGGTAGCCGAGTTCCTGAAACAGATCCTCGACGGCGGCCACGGCGCGGCCGGGGCCCGAGCCGAGGGCGAAGAAGCCGGAATCACCGGCCTCGTCGGCAAGGCTCCAGCCCGCATACTGGCTGCCCAGGCAGGCGAGCACCGGATCGGCCGCATGGACGATCACGGAATACGGCCACGAGGCGATCGGGCCGGTCGGGGCGATGCTCACGGTGCCGAGGCCGCCGAGGCAGATCTCGGCAATGCGCCGTCCGGCCTCGATGGAGCCGCGCGCCTGGGCGCCGGCATCGACCATCCGGGCCCCGCCGGCCGTCTGCGACACGGACAGGCGCAGGGTCGCGGCGTCGGCCACGAACCGCTCGATCAGCGGCGCCGTCAGCGCGTTGACGCTGGGATAGGATTGGCTGGCACTCATCTCAGGGTTTCCTCGGGATGCATTTTCTCAGCGGTGAGGTCGGCTTGGAGCCGCATCGTCCGCGTGTTCAAACTGTCGAGCGCCGTCTGCCGGTCGGCCCCATGGGCAAACACCGTGCAGAGAGGCGCGTCGCGGCGGACCACCGTGCCGGGGCGCGGGCGGTCGCGCACATGATCCGGCCAGGCGAAATCCGGCACGGGCGCATGCTCCCGACCCGCGTAACAGATCTGGGCGGCGGCCGCATCCGCCGGTTGCGCACCGAGCGCCGGCATGGCGCCGAGGCTAGCCGCGATGTGGGCCATCAGGAGCGGCGTGCTCCGGCGATCGAGGATGTCGAGGGTCGCGCCGGGCCGCGGATTGATCTCAGTGAGCCACCAGCCGGACGCATCGGCCAGGAAATCGGCGCTGCCGAGCCCGCGCAGGCCTGTCGCCGCGACGATGCTCTCGACGGCCTCCGCGACCGTTGTGATCAGCGCGTTGGGGAGAAGCGGAGCCTCCGTCGCGGCGCCAGTTACGGCACCGCCATACCGGTAGGGCCGAATCGGTGACGGCGCGCACCATTGCTCCGTCACCGCCAGCATCTGGATCGCGCGGCCGTCGGCGAGGAAGTTCAGCGCGTGGGGCCGGCCTTCGACCCGGGCCTGGAAATAGTGCGCATCCGGCGCGGGGCCGCGCACCGCCGGTCGAATGTGACTGCCGCCGCTGCCGCCGGCCCGCTTGAGCAGCCATCCGGACGGGTCGGGACGCGCATCGGTCGCGATCTTGGGATGCGGGATGTCGAGCCGGGCGCAGAGTGCGGCGAGCGCGAACGGATCCTTGAGTGCGGCGACCGCAGGCGCAGCTGCGCCGATCAGCCGATGCCGTTCCGCGATGCGGGCCATAAGATCGCGCGCGTCCTCGAAGCCGCTGCCGAGGACGAGGCCGACGACCGAGCCTGCGGTATCGGCCAAGGCGTCGATCGCCGCCAGGGTCGCGTCGAAAGCCATCGGGCTGCCGAATCGGCCCGGGAGCGGCCGGTAGGCTTTGCTGAGCGCCAGCGTGTCGGAATCGCCGAACAGGTCGGCCACGAAGGGGCGCATTCCCGCCCGCCGGGCCGCCTCCGCGAGGGCGCGCCCGGACTGAGCGGCGATCAGGACCGCCTCTGCCATGCCGGAATGCGCCGGAGCCGGCTCAGCCGGCGATCTCGACCGCCAGCGTGTAGGCGTCCCGGAAGTCGAGGCAGAGCGGCGTATCGGAGGCGAGCATCCGGTCGAACAGGCGACGCTGGGTCTGGTACTTCACATTGCCCACCGCGAGGGCGCCGATGCCCACGCCCTTGCCGGTCGGCAACGGCACGTCGACGGCATTGACGTCGATCCCCGCAATGCCGGCGGGCGGCACGGCGTTCACATCGGAGGCGACGAGGAGCTTCGGGGCGGATTTCAGATCCTCGGCCGAGAGGATCGGGATGCCGGCCGGCCCGGCGGACAGGATCACGTCGGCGTCCCGGATGGCGACGCGGCGGTCTTCCGGCGTCGTCCCATCGACGGCGCCGACCTCGATGCCGAAGCGCCACTTCATCGTGAAGGCGATCTTGGAGACGCGCTCCTCGCCGTCGTGGCCGACCAGGACGGTCTGCGCGCCCTGGAGGGCGCCGATCACCGCGGCCACGTAGGCGACCACGCCGGCGCCGCCGAAGATCACGATGCGCTTGCCGGTCAGGTCGGTGCCGAATTTATCTCGCAGCGCCCGGGAGACCTGCGCCACCATGGCGGCGCCGGTGGTGAACGAGCCGGCGGGATCGGCGAAGACGTGGTTCACGAAGGGCGGCACGAACGCCTTCTTGGCGCGGTCGACCATGTCGAGGGCGTCCTCGGCGTTCTTGCCGCCGATGAAGATGCCGGTGCGGGTGCCGTCGGCCGGGGAGCGCGAGAAGATCGAATCCTGGGTCAGCGACACGACGTCGGCGAGGCTGACCTCTGTGTAGGTCACCACCGTCTCGAAGCCGGCGTCGACGGCCATGTTCACGTCGAACGGGCTCATGTGCCGGAGCGGCGTCAGCATGTGGAGGATCGAGCGGGCCATGACGTTCTATCCCGTTTGGCGCGCATCAACCTGCGCCTGCAGACCGTCCAAACCCGCTGCGGGTGCCGCGGTCAAGTCCGGACCTGCCGGTTCAGTCCCCCGCGGTTATCGATGCGCCGCTGTTGCGGCCGCGGGCAATCAGGAAGCGGAGCGGCCCGCCGCGGTCGAGACTTGCCACCAGCGACCGGGCGTCGGCCTCAGACGGCATCAGCGCGAATCCGGTCGGTCCCCAGGACGACTGCCCGTAGCCGGGCACACCCTGCGCGGCGGCCTGTTCGAGGGCTTGTGCGACGGCGGCGCTGGCGTAGCGGCCGCCCTGGTGCGGGGCGAAGTGGTCGCCGATGAGATCCTGGATCCGGGTGATTCCCGCGCCGAAGCCCTGCGGCTCGGCGAGGGCGACCGCCGGCAGGACCTGCATCAGCACGATCCGGCAGATCTCGGCCGCTTGGGCCTCGGGGAAGCGCGGGAGGTCGCGAAACGCCTCTATCTCCCGCGTTCCGTGCACGCCGGCCATGCTCCGATCGAGGATGAGCACGATCCGCCAGGCTTCGGGGTAGGCGAGGCGCGCGGTGACCGGCGGTGCCGAGCCATCCGCACCGCGGCCGCCATCGACGATCAGGCCGCCCTCGGTAAACGCGCTGAGTCCGACACCCGACCGGTTGCCGCGATCCAGGCTGGAGGAGAACGCCGCCGCCGAGAAGGGAGCGCCGCTCAGTCGCGCCATCGCGGCCGCCACGGCCAGCGCGAGCTGCGTGCCCGACCCGAATCCGGCATGGGCCGGGATCGTCCGCTCGACCGCGATCGTCGCCGCATCGGACCCGCCGAGATGGGTCGCCGCCGCGCGGGCGTAGCCCCGGACGCGGTCGGCCTCCTCGCCCGTGACGGACAGCTGCGCGGACCGGCGGGCGGTGAGCGCCAGGGAGGGCGTGTCGATGGCCAGCCCGATGCTGCCGAAGCGCCGGCCCAGGCCGCCGTGCAGGTCCAGGAATCCGAAATGCAGCCGCGCAGGCGCCTCGACTCGGATGGTGCTGTTCGAAGCGGCCGCCTCGTTCCGCTCGGGGACCTCGCCCACGCCCATGTCTTCGAAATCCACACGCCGAACCGGCGCGCTTTTCCCATGCGGCGGGCGGCCGAAGCAACGGGATCTTGAGGCCGATCGGCCGAACCAGGATGCGAACCCCCCTTGCCGAGGCGCGCGGATGAATGCAAACCTAGGGCAGCGACGGCGCGCCGAGTTGCCGCCCGCCCCGACCTGTCGGGCGGGCGAGCCATTCCGATCCGGCGGGATGCTCCTTCGGGAGTGAACCTGCTTCGTCCGGTCTTACGGCCGTCGCCCGCTCCGAAGCCAAACAAGAACGTCGCGTGAGGGAGCATGGCAGCCTGGGTGAAGGGTGGCGCGACGGACGCGGGCACCGCCATCGAGGCGGCCGTATCCTTGCTCGCCAAGGCACGCGCGCCGGTGATCGCCGGCCTGAGTGCCGACGTCGCCGCGATCCGCGCGGCCTATGATCTCGCGGGGCGCATCGGCGCCTCCATCGATACCGCCGGCGCGGTCGGCACCTATGCCGAACTCGGTTCGCTGAGCCGGGTCGGCGCGATGAGCACGACGCCGGCCGAGGCCGTCGGCCGGGCCGATGCCGTGCTCGTCGTCGGCGCCGCCGCTTGGCATACGCCACTTCTCAAGCGCCTGATTGAGTCGAAGCCGACGCGTGGGCGGGCTGCCGGTTCGGACCGGGCGCTCCTGGCGCTCGGAGCCGGCGCCGAGGGTTCAAAGGCGGCGCTGTCCTGCCCGGCTGCGGGTGGGCTCGCGGAGGCCGTCGCCGAACTGCGCGCTTACGGCAAAGGCCATCTCGCGGGCGACACGCCGCAGGCCAAGCTCGTCGCGCGGATCGCTGCCGCGCAGTACGGCGTCCTGCTGTACGATCCCGCCGAACTCGGTGAGCTGGGCGTGGAGATGCTCCAGGGCTTCGCCATGGAGCTGAACGAGACCACGCGTTGTTTCACGCTTTCGGTCGCTGGACCGGATCAGGACCGTGCCGTCGTGCCGGTGGCCGCCTGGTTGACCGGGCAGGCCCCGCGCAGCGGGTTCGGCCGCCGCGTCCCCGAACATGATCCGTGGCGCTTCGACGTCGCCCGGCAGGTCGCTGCCGGCGAGGTCGATGCCGTCATCTGGCTCGCCGCGCTACCGGTGGACCGGCCGGACTGGCTGGCTGCGGTGCCGTCCGTGGCGCTGGTCGCCGAGGCGGAGGCCTCCCTCGCCGACGTGGTGATTGCGGTCGGCCGTCCGGGACGCGACCTGGGCGGCGTGTTGTGGAACGAGCAGCGCGCCGCGCTGACCTACTGGCCGGCTTCGGCCCCGACGGACCTGCCCTCCGCCGCATCGGTGCTGGGTGCCCTGACGGAGCGCCTGGTCGAAGGTGGCGCCGTGTCGAGGAGTGAGCCCGCATGCTGAGCGTGATCCGGGGCGGGCGCGTCGTCGATCCGACCGCGTCCCGCGATGCCGTGGGCGACGTCTGGATCGAGGACGGCCGCATCGTCGAGCCCGCAGGTCGGGAGCCCGATCGGGTGATCGATGCGTCCGGCTGTGTGGTGATGGCGGGCGGCGTCGAGGTGCATTCGCACATCGCCGGCGGGAACGTGATCACGTCGCGCCTGCTCCTGCCCGACCTCTACGTCAGCGAGGCCTCGCCCGAGGGGCATCCCTTCGCCCATGCCGGCGGGGCTGCGGCCTGGATCGGCTCGACCTATGCGCGGATGGGCTACACCACCGCGGTCGAGCCGGCGATGCCGCCGACCCACGCGCTGGCTACCCAGCTCGAACTGGCCGACATCCCGCTCCTGGATCGCGGCGCGCTCACCGTGATGGGCAACGACGACCAGCTCCTGCAACTGTTGCGCGAGCGGCAGGGCGGGAACGCCGTGCGCGATCTCGTGGCGCTGTCGGTCGCCACCTCGCGCGGGCTCGGCGTCAAGTGCATCAACGCCGGTGGCGCCTCCGCCTTCAAGGACGGCGCGCTGCGCCTGTCGCTGGATGAGGAGATCCCGGTCTACGGTCTCTCGACCCGGCAGATCATGGGATCGCTGCTCGACGCGGTCGAAGAGATCGGCGTCCCGCACCCGCTGCACGTCCACTGCAACAATCTCGGTCTACCTGGCGCCGACGATTCTTTCATCGAGACCTTGGATGCCGCGGAAGGGCGCCGCATCCACTTCGCCCATGCGCAGTTCTATGCCTACGGCGCGACCGAGGGCGGCGGCTTCCGTTCCGCGGCCGAACGGATCGCCCAGGCGATCGCCGACAACCCGAACGCGACCCTCGATATCGGGCAGGTGGTGTTCGGCCAGACCGTGACGGTCTCCCTCGACATCCTGCGCCAGTTCGCCGGTCGGAAGGGCGCCAAGCCGAAGAAGTGGGTGCTGAACGCCGGCGATGCCGAAGGCGGCGGCGTGGTGCCGTTCCTGTACCGGCCGCGCGGTCCGACCAGCTCGCTGCAATGGGCGATCGGCCTGGAGATCATGCTGCTCTCCACCGACCCGGAGCGGACGATCCTCACCACCGACCACCCGAACGGCGGTCCGTTCACGCAGTACCCGCGCATCATCCACTGGTTGATGGATAAGACCGAGCGCGACCGCGAGATCGCGACGCTGCCGGGTATCGTCGCGGAGCGTTCCAGCCTGCCGAGCCTCGAGCGGGAATACACCCTCTCGGAGATCGCCCAGCTGACGCGATCCGGCCCGGCCAAGCTGCTGGGGCTTGCCGACCGTGGCCATCTGCGGCCCGGCGCCTGCGCCGACGTCGCGGTCTACCGCGATACGACCGACCGCACGGCGATGTTCACGGCTGCGAAGCTGGTCCTCAAGGACGGCGTGCCGATCGTCGAGGATGGCGAGGTCGTGGAATGGCGCGCCGGCCGGACGCTCTCGCTTTCGGTCGAGTCGGATCCGGCGATGGCCAAGCGCGCCGACGCCTACCTGACGGACCGGTTCGGCGAGGGGCTCGACAGCTTCGCGGTCCCGGATGCGGCGTTCGACGCGGACGCGGACACCTTCGAGGCGGTGCCATGCCGGGCGTGATCAGCGGGGCCAGTGGCGGAAACAACCATGTCTGACCTCAGCCTCAACGGCATCCCGATCATCGACACCTTCGCGGAGGCGTTCGATGTGGCCGGGACCGCCATCATCGTCACCAACGACACCGCCAAATGGGCGATGATCGCGGCGACCACCATGACCGGCTTCGCCACGTCGGTGATCGGCTGCGGCGCCGAGGCCGGCATCGATGCCGTGCTGTCGCCGGACGAGACCCCGGACGGGCGGCACGGCGTGCGCATCCTGCTGTTCGGCTTCGAGCCGAACGGCCTCAAGGATCAACTGATCAAGCGCGTGGGCCAGTGCATCCTCACCTGCCCGGGCACGGCCTGCTATGCCGGCGTGGACGGGCCGACGAAGATCAAGCTCGGCGGCGCGATCCGGTATTTCGGCGACGGCTTCGCCATCGCCAAGCGGCTGCCGGATGCCAGCGGTAAGCTCCGGCGCTACTGGCGCATCCCGGTGATGGACGGGGAGTTCCTCTGTGAGGATTCGGTCCGGTCCGTCGACGGCGCTGTGGGTGGCGGCAACCTGCTGTTCCTGGGCCGAACCCATTCCGAGACCCTGATCGTCGCCGAGGCGGCCGTCGAGGCCGCGAAGGCGGTGCCCGGCGCGATCCTGCCGTTTCCGGGTGGCATCGTCCGCTCGGGCTCGAAGGTCGGTGGGCGCACCAAGGGCATGATGGCCTCGACCAACGATGCTTACTGCCCGACCCTCAAGGGCCGGGCCGGCTCGGCGTTGCCGGCCGATTGCGGCGTCGTGCTGGAGATCGTGATCGATGCCCTGACCTCACAGGGCGTGTCGGATTCGATGCGCGCCGGCCTCCACGCCGCCACCGAGATCGGCGGACGGCACGGGCTGATCGCCGTGACGGCCGGCAATTACGGCGGCAATCTCGGCCGCCACCATTACCACCTGCGCGACCTTCTCGCGCGCGACGACGCCAAGACGGAGGGCTGAGCCTTGAGCACCCTCACCCTACGCGCAGCCCCGCCCGAGCGGCTCGACTTCCTGAACATCAATCCGTTGGCCCTGAGCCGGCTCTCCCAGGCCGAGGCCGAACGCCTGGAGGTCGGCACATCCCGCACCGGCGTGCGTCTCGGCGACTGCTTCTCCGTCTCGCTGGACGGCTCCGAGACGCTGACCATCGAGGGCGGCCACGAGCGCCTCGACCGGGTCGGCGCCGCCTTGTCCGAGGGGGCGATCCGCGTGACCGGCGATGTCGGCCAGCGCCTCGGTGAGGGCATGGCCGGCGGCGGTCTGACCGTCAGCGGAAATGCCGGGCCCTATGCGGGCGCCGGCGCCGCCGGCGGCACCATCACGATCGCGGGCGATGCCGGCGATTATGCGGGTGGTGCCGTGTACGCGGCCAAGGCCGGCCTCGACGGGGCGACGCTGATCATCCGCGGAACGGCCGGTGCGCATCTCGGCGACCGGATGCGGCGCGGGATTCTCCTGGCTGGCCGGGCGGGTGCCTATGCCGGCTCTCGGATGATCGCGGGAACATTGGCCGCGCTGGCAGTCGGGGACCACCCGGGCTACGGCATGCGCCGCGGAACCCTGCTGATCGGTTCACACGGCCGGATGTCGCCGACCTTCGTGGAGACTGGGACGCACGATCTCGTCTTCCTGAAGCTCCTCGGAAAATCGCTCAGGGGCCTCAGCGCAGAGCATGCCGCGCTGCTCGATCGGCCGCTGCGGCGCTATTCCGGAGACCTCGCGACCATCGCGAAGGGCGAGATCTGGGTCGCGTCCTGACGTCACCCTGGGCAGAGCGGCCGCGCGCGGCATATGCTCTGTCCAAGCGGGCCCGCACGAGGCCGGCACATTGGGGAGACGCCCATGCTCCTGCTTCTGTCGATCTGCCTCGTCGCCCAGCCCTCGACCTGTCGCGAGGACAGGATCGAGATGTCCTACGAGGGCTCGAACCCCTTCATCTGCCTGCGCCATTCGCAGAGCGCGCTGGCGACCTGGCAGGCCGCCCATCCGGACTGGCACGTCGAGCGCTGGCGCTGCGCCGCGCGCGGCAGCCTGCCGAAGAACCTGTGAGGGCGCCCCGAGACCGCGCCTCGGCGCTGAGCCGTCGGGCTGCCGATTGCGGGCGGCGGGCCCCGGCGGGACGGAACCGATGCGCTCGCTGAAACTCCGGTTCGCGCTGCTGCTCGGAGGCACCGCCATCGTGGTGATGCTGGCGGCCATCGCCGCGTTGGCCTCGATCGCGGCGGCCGAACGGACCGTCGACCGCACCCTCGAGGCGCAGCGCCGTCTGGAATTGCTGGCCGAGTTGTCGGGCCGCCTCACCCAGTTCGGCCTCGCTGCCGTCGAGACCGTGGGCAATCCCGACGGGCAGCCCGAGGCCATGGCGATCGCCCGCGACAATGCCGACCGGGCGCTGACCACGGTCGACGAGGCGCTGGCTCAGAGCTTCCCGCCGAGCGACGACCCGGCCGACCGTATGCAATATGCCGCCCGGACGCGCCCGATGGCGCAGCTGCGCGCCGCCCGGGTCGTGCTCGACCGTCAGGTCGCGCGGATCAACCGGCAGACCGAACCGGAGAAGCGCCAGGACGCGATCAAGGGCGCGCTCAACGGCTTCGGGGCGATAACCGGCCAGCCGCTGTCGTTCCTGATCGAGGCCGAGCGGCGCAGCATGGCGCTCGGGTCCGAGCAGGCCCGCGCCCTGTCGGCGCGTCTGCGCGTGGCCGCAGCGTCGGCGGTTGCGGCAGCCCTCGTGCTGCTGGCAGTTCTCTATCGCGGGGTGACCCGCCCGACCTTGGCCCGGATCGAGGAGGTCCGGCGGGCGGCGAGCGCCATCGGCCACGGTGCCCTCGATACGCGCCTGTCGGTGGCGACCCGCGACGAACTCGGCCTGCTGATGACCAACGTCAACCGCATGGCCGCACGCCTCGCCCGGCGTGAATCCCGGGTGGTCGCCGATCGCGCCGCCCTGGAAGACACCGTGGCGACCCGCACCGCGGATCTGCGCGCCGCCAACGCCCGCCTGGAATCCGTGGACCGCTCCCGCCGGCGCTTCTTCGCCGACGTCAGTCACGAGTTGCGCACGCCGCTCACCGTCATCCTCGGCGAATGCGATCTGGCGCTGCGGGGTGCGTCCCGAGGTGCCGACCCGGCGCCGGTCTTCGCGACGATCCGGAAGCGGGCGCAGCGGTTGAAGCTTCGGGTCGAGGACCTGCTGCGTGTCGCGCGCTCGGAATCCGGGGAGATCGAGTTCGACAAACGTCCGCTCGGCCTCGCCTCGGTGCTGGCCGAGGCCGTCGACAACATGGCGTCGGAGGCAGCCCGGCGCCGCGTCGGTCTGAGCCTCGATCCCGGCACCCAGGACGTCGAGTGCTTGGCCGACCGTGAGTGGCTCCGCCAGACCGTCGAGAGCCTCGTGGATAACGCCCTGCGTCACGCCAAGGGGCTGGCCCGCGTCGAGGTTGCCTTGTCGGCCGGGCCAGGTGCCCGCGCCCGGATCACCGTGACCGATGACGGGCCCGGCTTCGGCGCGTCGGAAGCCGAGCTGTTCGAGCGTTTCCGGCGCGGCGCCGGAGCGAGCCCCGACGAGACCGGCTTCGGCATCGGCCTGGCGCTCGCGCGCTGGATCGTCGAGCAGCATGGCGGCTCGATCCGCCTCGGGGCCGGCCCCGACGGACGCGGTGCCCGGGTCAGCCTGGACATCCCGGCGCTCGATCCGGCATGGGAGAGCGGCACGGCCGGGAATACGGCCGCTGCCGCGCAGGTGAGGGAGCCGGCCGCATGACGCGGATCCTGATCGTCGAGGACGATATCGACATCCGGGGGCTGTTGGCCCGCGGCCTGGAAGCCGAAGGGTTCGAGGTCGGTACCGCCGCCTGCGTCGACGAGGCGTTGAAGGCTGCACATGATCCGGCGCCCGGCGCCGTCCTGCTCGACATCAACCTGCCCGACGGGTCCGGCCACGATGTCTGCCGGTCCCTGCGCGAGGGTGGTTTCCCGGGCGCGATCCTGTTCCTGTCGGCGCGCGACGAGATCCGCGACCGCGCCGAGGGCCTGGCGCTCGGCGCCGACGACTACATCATCAAGCCGTTCGTGTTCGACGAACTCGTGGCGCGCCTGCGCACGCACCTGATGCGGCGCGAGCAGGCCGAGGCGCCGCGCTCGCGCATCACCGCGGGCCGGTTGATGCTCGACCTCGACACCCGCCAGGCGAGTTGCGGCGAGGCCAGCGCGCGCCTGACGCCGCGCGAGGCCGACCTCCTCGCCATGTTGATGGAGAGCATCGGCAAACCGGTGTCCCGGGCCGACATCTTCGACCGGCTCTGGGCCAGCCAGGGCGGCCTCTCGCTCAACGTGGTCGACGTCTATATCGGCTATCTCCGCTCCAAGATGGCGGACTTCGTCCGGTACGGTGGACCAGGATTGGTCACCGTCCGGGGAAAGGGCTTCATGCTCGAACTGCGCGGTCCTGATTTCCGTCAATGAGCCACTATACTTAAGTCGAATCCGGTAACGTTTCTGATCGTGAGCCGGGCATTTAGGTAGAGTCTCACAAAAAATTTGGGAGTATCCGGCAACTTAGTGCTTGAAGACCGCAGCTGAATCGCCGATATCGGGGGCGCGCCGGAAAACCAGAGCGCCATCAGTGTCTTAGGGTACTCTTAGGAACCCGAGACGCCTGGTGAGGATACCGCCAAGGAGAAACACCATGAAGTGGGCTGCCCCTGTTGTGTCCGAGATCTGTGTCGGCATGGAAGTGACGAGCTACGAGTCGGCCGAGATCGACACCTTCAACTAAGTTTTCAGGGGCCGGGGATCGCGGGAACCGCACCATGCGCGTCGTGATTCTCGGCTCCGCTGCCGGTGGCGGCCTCCCGCAGTGGAACTGCCGCTGCCCCAACTGCACCCTGGCGCGGTCCGAGCCGGACCGGGTGCGCCCACGGACGCAATCGAGCATCGCAGTCTCCGCGGACGGGTCCGATTGGCTCCTGATCAACGCCTCGCCGGATATCCGGCAGCAGCTCTTCGACAATTCCCAGATGCATCCCCGCGAGGGACTGCGCCACTCGCCGATCCGGTCCGTGCTCCTGACGAACGGAGATGTCGACCACGTGGCGGGGCTGCTCACCTTGCGCGAGGGCCAGCCCTACACACTCTACGCCACCCGCGGCATCCTGGATTCCGTCAACGCCAACCGCGTGTTCGACGTGATGGCCGAGGGCGTCGTCGCGCGCCAGCCCATCGCCATGGACCAGCGTTTCGAACCGTTGCCCGGCCTTTCCGTCACGCTGTTCCCAGTCCCCGGCAAGGTGCCGCTCTGGCTCGAGGACGAGACCATGGAGATCGGCGCCGAGACCGAGACCACCGTGGGCGCGCTGATCGAGGCAGGCGGCCGCCGCCTCGCCTACATTCCCGGTTGCGCCCGCGTCACGGACGCGCTCAGGGACCGCATCGCCGGCGTGGACGCGTTGCTGTTCGACGGCACCGTCCTGCACGATGACGACATGATCCGCGCCGGCGTCGGCACCAAGACCGGCTGGCGGATGGGGCACGTGCCGATGCGCGGCGACAATGGCTCGATCTATGCGCTGGCCGGCGTTTCGCTCGGCCGCCGCGTCTTCGTCCACATCAACAATACCAACCCGGTCCTGGTGGAAGGTTCGCCGGAGCGCGCCGACGTCGAGGCGGCCGGCTGGACCGTGGCCCATGACGGTCTGAGCCTCGCGCTCTGAGGCAATCGCGCCCACCGGTTGGGTACGGGCCGAGCCGGCACTATATCAGGACCGAGCCCGGACATTCGCCCCGGCGGGCATCATTCCGAACGGTCGTTGCCGTCACTCGGGATGGTCCCCGCACAGAGGGCGGGATCGGAGTACAGGAAACGCGACCCGAGAACGGATTCCGGTAACGCCATGAACGCAGTCTTCCCGACCCCTTCGTCGACCGCCGACTCTGCCGAGAGCCAGCGTCTGCTTTCCCCGGACGAGCTTGAGGCCGCTCTGCGCGACATCGGCGCGCGCCGGTACCACATCCTGCATCCGTTCCACCGACTCCTGCATGACGGCAAGCTTTCGAAGGATCAGGTCCGGGCCTGGGCGTTGAACCGCTACTATTACCAGGCGATGATCCCGGTGAAGGACGCCGCCGTGCTCGCGCGGATGACCGACGCGTCTCTGCGTCGGATCTGGCGCCAGCGCATCGTCGATCATGACGGCGACCATCCGGGCGACGGTGGCATCGAGCGCTGGCTGAAGCTCGCCGAGGGCGTCGGGTTCGACCGGGACTACGTGCTCTCTACCCGGGGCATCCTGTCGGCCACGAAGTTTTCCGTCGAGGCCTACGTCCACTTCGTCTCGGAGAAGAGCCTGCTGGAGGCGATCGCCTCGTCGCTCACCGAGATGTTCTCGCCGACGATCATCTCCGAGCGTGTCGCCGGGATGCTGAAGAACTACGACTTCATCACCAAGGACACGCTGGCCTATTTCGACAAGCGTCTGACCCAGGCGCCGCGCGATGCCGACTTCGCCCTCGATTACGTGAAGACGCACGCGACGACGGCTGAGCTGCAGCGGCAGGCGATGGCCGCGTTGACCTTCAAGTGCAACGTGCTCTGGACCCAGCTCGACGCTCTCTATTTCGCCTATGTCGCCCCCGGCATGATCCCGCCGGATGCCTGGACGCCCGGAACCGGTCTCGTCGCGGAGGCACCTGTCGCCACGACAGGGGCCGGCGTTCGCAAGATGGCGGCTGACGACCGGCCGCGCCTCCCGCGGGGCGTGCGTCTGCGCCATGACGAGACCCGCGGCAAATACGTCCTGCTCGCCCCGGAGCGGACCTTCGACCTCGACGATAACGCCGTGGCGGTGCTCAAGCTGGTGGACGGCAATCGCAGCGTCGCGGCGATCGCGGATGAGCTGGGTCGGACCTATGCGGCCGATCCGCGGGCCATCGAGGCCGATATCCTCGCAATGCTGGACGGGCTGGCGGAAAAACGGGTCCTGGAGCGATGAACGCACTGACGCCGAACCGGCCGGACGTTCCAGCGCCGGTGGGTCTGCTCGCCGAGCTGACTCACCGCTGCCCGCTGCGCTGCCCCTATTGCTCGAACCCGCTGGAGCTCGATCGCCGCTCCGGCGAACTCGACACTGCTACGTGGCAGCGCGTTCTGACGGAGGCGTCGGGCCTCGGCGTCCTCCACGTCCACCTGTCGGGGGGCGAGCCGACGGCGCGCAACGACATCGTCGAGATCACCAAGACCTGCGCGGATCTCGGCCTCTACTCGAACCTGATCACCTCGGGGGTGGGCGGTGCGCTGGGCAAGCTCCAGGCGCTGTACGATGTCGGGCTCGACCACGTGCAGCTCTCGGTGCAAGGCGTCGATGCCCAGAACGCCGAACGGATCGGCGGTTTGAAGAACGCGCAGCCCCAAAAGTTCGAGTTCGCCGCCAAGGTGGTCGAGCTCGGGCTGCCGCTGACGCTGAACTCGGTGATCCATCGCGGCAACATCCACGAGGTCGAGGGCTTCATCGACCTAGCGGTGAAGATGGGCGCCAAGCGTCTCGAGGTGGCGCACACGCAGTATTACGGTTGGGCCTACGTCAACCGTGCGGCCCTGATGCCCGACAAGGCGCAGGTCGATGCCTCGATCCGGATCGTCGAGGCGGCCCGCGAGCGCCTCAAGGGTCAGCTCGTCATCGACCTCGTCGTGCCGGATTACTACGCGAAATACCCGAAGGCCTGCGCCGGCGGCTGGGGCCGCAAGCTGATGAACGTCACGCCCCAGGGCAAGGTCCTGCCCTGCCACGCGGCCGAGACGATCCCGGGCCTCGAGTTCTGGCACGTCACCGACCACTCGCTCGGTGAGATCTGGCGGGATTCGCCGGCCTTCACCGCCTATCGCGGAACCGACTGGATGAAGGAGCCCTGCCGCTCCTGCGACCGTCGGGAGAAAGATTGGGGCGGCTGCCGGTGTCAGGCCCTAGCGCTCGCCGGGGATGCCGCGGCGACCGATCCGGCCTGCTCGCTCTCGCCGCTCCATGCCAAGGTGCGGGCGCTGGCCGTGGAAGAGGCGGCCGAGACGCCGCCGGATTATGTGTACCGGACGATCGGCAGCAACGTCCGGTCGCCGTTCAAGGAGGACGTCAACTCGTGAAGCTTCTCGCCACGACAGCCCTCGCGCTGGTGCTGGCCGCGATGCCGGCGCTTGCCGAAGATGCGCCCAAGCCCGCAGCGGTCACCCAGGTCAACGCGGCGGCCCCGCCCAGTGCGGCCGATCTGCTGTTCGAGCAGCCGCATATGAAGAACGCGGCCCCCGGCTCGACGATCACGTACGATTATCTGCGCCGGTCCGGCATCGCCAAGGGACCGTTCGGGCCCCCGCTGTCGGATACGCTCACGCTCACGCTGGAGCCCGGTAAGAGCCCGGAGGCGCGCGACATCCGCGTCATGATGTTCTCCGGCCTGAACCGCGTGCCGGCCGGGCCTTTCGAGGACATGAGCGGCAACCCGGTGGTCTCGCTGTTCCTGGAGAACCACCTCCGCTCGCTGGCGAAGGTGCTGGAGGCCAACCCGCGTTACCTGAAGCTCGCCATCCGTAAGGGACTGCGTGAGGCTGCGACCGTGACGCCGACCAAGGTCTCGGTCGGCGGCCGCGAGGTCGATGGCTGGCGGGTCGA
This sequence comes from Methylobacterium sp. WL7, assembly GCF_008040085.1. Lineage (NCBI taxonomy): Bacteria > Pseudomonadati > Pseudomonadota > Alphaproteobacteria > Hyphomicrobiales > Methylobacteriaceae > Methylobacterium > Methylobacterium sp. WL7. The sequence continues at coordinate 48,807 of NZ_VRVG01000005.1, forward strand.
AATCCAGCCCTTCGCCAAGGATGCCATGGAACAGCGCATGCGCGGCATGGACAAGATGATCTACACCTTCATCACCGCCCCGGAGGTTCCCGGCGAGATCGTCTCCATCGAGGCGTCGTCGAAGAACGCCGAGGGTGGCGAATTGCTCGAGGAGAAGCTGAGCTATGATCCGAAAGCTGGCTGAACGCGGCGCGCTCGCCGTCCTCGCCCTGTCCCTGTCCGGCCTGGCCGGTTGGGCGGCCGAAGAGAACGACTATCCCACCGACGCGCGGGTCGATTACGTCTTCGGCTGCATGGCGGCCAACGGCCAGACCCGCGAGAGCATGCAGCGCTGCTCCTGTTCGCTCGACCAGCTCGCCGCGATCCTGCCCTACGACAAGTACGTGCAGGCCAGCACGGTCCTGTCGATGCGCCAGGGCATCGGCAACCGGGCGAACGAGTTCAAGGCGACCAAGGTCTTCGACGACAAGGTCGCCGATCTCCGACGCGCCCAGGCCGAGGCGGAGATCCGCTGCTACCGCGGCTGATGACCGGACCATGACGGCCGGCGTTGCGCTGGCCTGTGGTTTCGATCACACCGGGTCCCGAACCGCTCCTGAGAACGGGACCCGATCCGTGCCCCCCTCCCCCGGCCTGTCCGACCTGTTGCCCGGCCTCGGGTCGCGCACGCTGGTCATGGGCATCCTCAACGTCACGCCCGATTCCTTCTCCGACGGCGGCCTGTTCTCCGGCGAGGCCGAGGCGGTTGCGCAGGCCGAGCGCCTGGTAGCCGAAGGCGCCGCGATCCTCGATATCGGTGGTGAATCGACCCGGCCGGGTCACGTTCCCGTTCCTGCCGAGGAGGAGCAGGGCCGCGTCCTGCCGGTGATCCGGGCGGTGGCGCCCCGCCTGTCCGTCCCGATCTCGATCGATACCTACAAGGCGTCCACCGCGCGTCTCGCGCTCGAAGCGGGCGCCCGCATCGTCAACGACGTCTGGGGCCTCCAACGAGAGCCCGACATCGCCTCCGTGGCGGCCGCGCACGGCGCCCCCGTGGTGATCATGCACAACCGCGAGACCATCGACGCGGATCTGGATATCGTCGCGGATCTGCGGGCCTTCTTCGAGCGCTCGCTCGACATCGCCCGGCGGGCCGGCATTCCGGAGCGCGACATCGTCCTCGATCCCGGGGTAGGATTCGGAAAGACCTGGACTCAGCACTTGGAAGTGCTTCGGCGCCTCCCCGAGATCCGGGCCCTGGGTTTTCCCGTCCTGGTCGGGGTCTCCCGCAAATCTCTGCTCGGCCGCCTGCACGATCGGGAGACCCGGCCGGCAGACCGGCTCTACGGATCGCTCGCGGCCCATGCCCTTGCGGCCACGCTCGGCGCCGACATCGTGCGGGTTCACGACGTCGCGGCCCATGTCGACGCCGTTCGGGTCGTCGACGCCGTCATGCGGCCGGACGCCCGATGAGCGCGGACCGGATCGGCGTCGCCCGCATCGCGGTGTTCGGGCGGCACGGGGTGCTGCCCGAGGAGGCGGTGCTCGGCCAGCGCTTCTACATCTCGATCGACGCGCGGCTCGACCTTGCGCCGGCCGGCCGCTCGGACGACGTCGCCCATACGGTCAGCTACGCGGACCTCACCGAGATCGCCGTTTCGATTGCCACCGAGCGCCGGTTCAATCTCATCGAGGCTCTCGCCGAGACGATCGCGGCTACGATCCTCGAACGCCATGACATGGTGGAAGCGATCACGATCCGCATCGACAAGCCGAGCGCGCCGGTGCCGGCGATCCTGGATGGCGTCAGCGTCGAGATCACGCGTCACCGCGGAGTACGCGCGTGAGGGCCTATCTCGGGATCGGCAGCAATATCGGCGACATGGCCGCGATGCTCGACCGTGCGGTCGCGGGATTGGCCGCGACGCCCGGCATCGACGTTGTCGCCCGCTCGGCCGACTATCGGACGCCGCCTTGGGGCAAGACCGATCAGCCCTGGTTCCTCAACGGTGCGGTGGCCGTCGACACGGCGCTCGATCCGCATGGGCTGCTCGATGCCTGCCTCGGCGTCGAGCATGCGCTGGGGCGCATCCGCGAGGAGCGCTGGGGGCCCCGGGTTATCGATGTCGACGTGCTGGCCTACGAGGGGGCAACGGTGGACGACGCGCGGCTGGTGCTGCCGCACCGCCATGTGCGGGAGCGTGCCTTCGTGCTGGTGCCGTTGGCCGAGATCGCCCCAGACCTCGTGATCGGCGGCGAACGCGTCGCCGATGCCCTGGCCAAGCTCGACCGCACCGGGATCAAACGGGTCTGAGCCGAGGCTCGCGGACGGCTCCCCGCCCGCGAGCCCGAAGGCGTGGCCTACTTCGTGCCGGGTTCGGCCATCTCGCTGGCCTCGTCGTCGAGGAGCGGCACGTCGTATTCGCGCAGCACCTTGTCGATATCGGCCTTGCGCTTGCGCAGGATCGTGTTGAGCGAGCGCTTCCAGTCGTTCTCGCCGAGGCGCACGCCCATGGCGATCCGGTAGGCCATGGGCGGACGAGCGGGCTCCTTGAGCAGGGGCACCACCGTCATGGGCGTTCCGGATTGCTTCGCGAGCCAGCCGGCAGCCGGCCCCCACAGCACCGCCGCATCGATGTCCTTGGCCGCGAGCGCCCCGACGATCTCGGCGCCGACGGTCTGGAACTTCCGTGCCGGATCGAGCTGATAGGGCGCGTAGGCCTTCATGGTCGAGACGAGGCCGAGATCGCCCATCCGATTCACCGGCGGGGTGCCGGCGATGACCCCGATCGCCTTGCCCTTCAGCCGCGGATCGTCGAGGGCGGTGATGCCGTCGAGTTCACCCGTGCGGGTGACCAGCACGTAGGACGAGTGATAGTAGGGATTGGTGGTTTGGACGAGGTCGCTGCCGAAGGCCTGGCCCATGATCAGGTCGCACAGGCCGGTACCCAGCGTGTTGCGCACGAAGCCCGGACCTTGGGTCAGCCAGTAGTAACGGACCTTGATCTTCAGTTCGTCGGCGATGATCGCCGCGATCTTGTTCTCGAAGCCGTCTTCCTTACGCTCGGAAAACGGCATGTTGCCGGGATCGCCGCAGACGCGCAGCACATCGGTCGTAACCGTGTCCGGCAGGTGCTGCGCGGCAGCCCCCTGCGCCACCGTCATCGACAGGGCGCAGAGGGCGAGCGTCCGGGTGAAGGACGATGCAGGGGAGGACATCAGCCGCCCATGCACTCCTTCTCGGCCTTCCGGGCGGTCTCGGGCTTGTCCTCGTGGTCCGAGGGACGAACGCGACCGATCGCACCGTCGGCCCGGGCCTTGAGGTAGGTGTAGAGGTCGTCCGAATAGCACATGACGTTCTTGTTATCGCCAAAGGCCGGCATGACCTTCTGCTCGGAGGCGCTCACGTCCTGCTTGCCGCCCACCAGGATGCCGATGAACTCCTCGTACGAGAGGTGCTTCAGCGAGTCCTTCAGGGCCGGCGCGTAGGTCGAGCCCATGCCGTCCGGACCGTGGCAGACGTGGCACTCGGCGTGATAGCGGCGGTACCCGGAGTAGGTGTACCAGTCGAGTTTCTTACCATCGTTGGTGACGTGGTACGTCGGATGGCCGTCGGCATCGACGTACTTGCCGTCCTCGACCTTAACGGCAGCGTTCTTCTTCAGTAGTGCGGGGTCCTGCTCGGCGGTCTTGTCGTTCGCGTTGAGCGAATTGGCGAGAGCCGGATCGGCAGGCTTGGCATCCTCAGCATGTACGGCAACCGCGGAAACGGTCGCTAGGGCGAGGGCGGCGAGAAACGGCCGCGTGACGATGTTGCTGAGGTTGTGCAACGCGTAGTCTCCCTGGAGCGAGGCCCTTCGTCTCGCTTAGAGCCGTAGCCTCTTACGACAAATTCTAATCACAAGGATGCCGGCGCGGAAACCCGCGCCGGCACCATTTCGACAGCTAAACCCTGCGGCCGATTAGTTCGGCAGAGCGAAGACGGTCAGCTGACCACCGAGGTTGGTGTACTGCGAGAGGGCTGCGTAGCCGCCCACCGCGCCGAGACCGGCGTTCGGGTCGGTCAGGCCGGCCGCGAGGCCGATGCCGGCCCAGCCGCCGACGCCCGACAGGACGCCCACGTACTGCTTGCCCTTGAGCTGGTAGGTCATCACGTTGCCGATGATGCCCGACGGCGTCTTGAACTTGAACAGCTCCTTGCCGGTCTTGTCGTCGACGGCCTTCAGGTAACCTTCGAGGGTCCCGTAGAACACCACGTCACCGGCGGTGGCGAGAGCACCGGACCAAACCGAGAACTGCTCGGCGTTGGACCACTTGATCTTACCGTTGACGCCGTCCCAGGCGATGAAGTTACCCATGCCGCCGTGCGAGTTCGGGGCCGGGTACATCGACAGGGTCGCACCGACGTAGGGCTGGCCCGGGGTGTAGGTCACCCGGAACGGCTCGTAGTCCATGCAGACGTGGTTGGTGGGCACGTAGAACAGGTTGGTCTTCGGCGAGAACGCAGCAGGCTGCTGATCCTTGGTGCCGAGGGCCGCCGGGCAGATACCCTTGGAGTTGGTATCTTCGCCGTTCTGCTCGGTCGAGTACTTCGACACGACCAGCGGCCGGCCGTAGTTCTTCGAACCCTTGTCCATATCGACCTTGGTCGCCCAGTTGACGGCCGGATCGAACTTCTCGGCGACCAGGAGGGCGCCGGTCTCGCGGTTCAGCGTGTAGCCGAAGCCGTTACGGTCGAAGTGGGTCAGGAGCGGCTGCTCCTTGCCGTCAACCTTCTGATCCGTGAGGATCATCTCGTTGATGCCGTCGTAGTCCCACTCGTCGTGCGGGGTCATCTGGTAGACCCACTTGGCGACGCCGGTATCCGGGTTACGCGCCCAGATGGTCATCGACCACTTGTTGTCGCCCGGACGCTGCTTGGGGTTCCAGGTCGAGGGGTTGCCCGAGCCGTAGTACATCAGGTCGAGCTTGGGGTCGTACGAGAACCAGCCCCAGGTGCAGCCGCCGCCGGTCTTCCACTGATCGCCTTCCCAGGTCTTCAGCGAAGAATCCTTGCCAACCGGCTTGCCGAGCGAGGTGGTCTTCTCCGGGTCGACCAGCATCTGGTCGTCCGGGCCGATGGAGTAGCCGCGCCACACCTTCTTGCCGGTCTTCAGGTCGTAGGCGGTGACGTGGCACTGCACGCCGAACTCGCCGCCCGAGATGCCGACGATGACCTTGTCCTTCACGGGCAGAACCGTGGCGGTGTTGGTCTCGCCCTTCTTCGGGTCGCCGTTGACGACGGACCAGTTCACCTTGCCGGTCTTGGCGTCGAGCGACACGAGGGTGGTGTCGGCCTGGTGCAGCAGGATGGTGCCGTCGGCATAGGCGAGGCCGCGGTTGACCGTGTCACAGCACATGACCGGGATCACGGACGGATCCTGCTTCGGCTCGTACTTCCAGACGATCTTGGCCTCGTGGTCGAGGTCCAGGGCGTACACGATGTTCGGGAACGGCGTGTGGACGTACATCATGTTGCCGATCACGAGCGGCGAGCCCTCGTGGCCGCGCAGCACGCCGGTCGAGAAGGTCCAGGCAACCTGGAGGTTCTTCACGTTCGCCGAGGTGATCTGGTCGAGCTTCGAATAACGGGTGTTGCCGTAGTCGACCGTCTGAAGCGCTTGTTCCGCCGGGTTGGCGATGCTCTTCAGGACGCTTTCGTTGGCTAGCGCGGGCGCGGCGAGTGCCGCGACACCTGCGCCGAGCGCGAGGAGATGTACCGCTCTCATGGGTTCCTCCGACAAGTCTTAAGAGTCGTACAGACGCACTTCGAGAGTGGCGTCGCTCGGACCCCGACCTGACTGTTTGCGACAGGGATGGACGCTTCGGTAGCGGGCGTAGCGGACTAGAAGTGACCCAAAGGTCTCTTCGCCAGGAGCCGCCATCCCTGAGGCGGCCCCCTCGAAACCGAAGCTTGCCCGGACCTTAAGAGATTTTTGAGCGCCGTCAACTCGATGTTGCCGAGCCGTGGGGACACGGTGAAAGCTTCTTTTCGCGTAACAAAACACGCGTGAATGTCATTGCTATGCGGCGCGAAATGCTGCGCTGCACAAAACAGGCTGCGGCTATTTAGGCCCATCTCGGGCTGCCGAGCACGCTGTCCATGCAGTTCTTGCACGCCCGGGCGGTGTTGCCAGTTCCATTATGCTTGGACTGCTTGATGAGCTTGACCGTGATCGTCACTCGGCGCGCGTGCGGAGAGCTAGATCAATCGCGGTGCGAAATGGCCGAGCTTGGGAAACGACGGCGTTTTCAAAGGTTGAACACTGTGCGCCCTCTCGCCGCACGGGTGGGATGCGGCGTTTTGGAACCCGCCGCACGCCATCCTCACGAGGCTGTGATTGCCGAATCGTCCCGACTCAGTTCGAGCAGCTGGATTGAGGAACAGTCACGCGGGCCAGGCAGGCTATTCAGCCGGCATCTGCGTCTTCAGGCTAGGTCGGGAACCACTCGGTGCACGACGGCTGGGCTCCGCTACGAACCCTTGGTCAGCCAGCGTTGCCGGCAGGCTGCGACTTTGGTTGTAGGGGCTCACAGCGCGCCGACGTCGCCGATGCTCTCGAATTCGGCGCTGTCCCCGACGAGGTCCGTAAGGGAGATGTCGAGGCGGCGGCCGGTCTTGAGACGGAGCTGGGCATCGGGTTCGAGCCAGATCGGTCTCAGGCCGGCATGGCTGCCGTGGAGATCGCCGTAGGCGAACACGCCGCCCTGCCTTCGCTCCACGACGACACGGTAGCGGACACGAACGCTTTGGCATCCCTCGGCCGTGACGAGGCCGCGCCCCGTCAGCGTCGTCAGGATCTCGTTCGGTTCGAACATACGCGTGACGCGGTGCTAGGATTAAGTGGCAATGTCGCTTGCCACTTAATCCTAGCACCGCGACGTGTCACGCCCTCGTGACCGGATAGTTTCGCGATCCGGCTGCTGTGTCGATCGGCAGGCGTTTCGACGGCGCTCCTTGAGGTGGCGAGTGTGGGCCGACGAGAAGGTCTGCAATCCCTCCAATGGCCAAGGTCGTCGTCGCGAGCTTGACGACGATGCGCCGTCCCGGACAATCGGACCTCGGAGGGAGGTCCGCGAAGGCGACCGACCCGCATCGTGCGTGAAGGACGATCGTGATCGGGCGCACACAATTGGCCCTGGCGGCCCTGTTCCTTGTCGCATCGGGGGCGCGAGCCGTTGCCGAGACCGTTCACGACGGGCAACTCTGGCTGAATACAACCCTGTTCGGTTCATTCGGCGACGTCGCATACTTCGCCGAAGTTCAACCCCGCTTCGGCAAGGGCATCTCCCAGCTCGACCAGCTTCTGCTGCGCCCTGCCTTGGGCTGGAAGGTCAACAACGGCCTCACCCTCTACCAGGGTTACGCTTACGTCGAAGACCACGGGATGCCCGGCGGGGTGGGGACCGAGGATCGGAGCTTTCAGGAGATCAACTGGCAGATCGGCACAGTCTCCGGCGTGAAGGTTTCGTCCCGCACGCGCTTCGAGCAACGGTGGCAATCGGCCGGCCGGGATGTCGGCTTCCGCCTGCGCGAGAATCTGCGCTTCGCCGTGCCGCTGACGCAGGCGACGACAAGCGTCGCAGCTCTTGGCTGGACGGAGGCGTTCTTGGCCTTGAACGATACGGATTGGGGTGCGCGGGCCGGCTTCGATCGGATCCGCACTTTCGTGGGGCTGGAAGTGCCGATCGGCGGACGATCGACGGTCGAGATCGGCTACCTCAACCAAACCGCCAGCGCGCCGGGCAGCGGCGTGGCAGTCGACCATATCCTGTCGCTGAACCTGTTCGTGCGGAACTAGATCGCCCGCGGCGCAGGGGATTTCTTGGCTCGTCGGTCAGATTGACCTGATCGGACAAGTTCGGGCCGGGCCCGATGGTTTGGATGCAGCCACCGGCCAAACGCATCGTCGCTGGGATCGATCGATTCAGACGCCCCGGGCAGGTCTGGCCGCACGCCAGCCTTAGCCTGGGCCACAGCCCGACACACGGCTTGTAGGCGGTGGACGAGGCGCGAAGGGAGATCCTTCCGCCGTGATCCCGGGACGACCGGGCCGTTTTCGGACCGGCCTGGGAAAGCGTGGCCGCTTGCTGGCTGCACCCGTTGCAGCAAACACCGTCGCAGCGCCCGTCCGAAACCCTAGCCGTCGACGCCCGCCTGATCCGCCGCGTTCGTCGGCTCCAGCTCCCGGACCACGATGCGGCCGTGCTCGACCGAGAGGGCCAAGCGGCCCTGCTTCAGGGCCAGGGCCTTGTCGCCGAACAGGGTCCGGCGCCAGCCTTGCAGAGCGGCGACCTCGGCGGTGTCGTCGTCTGCGATGGCCTCCAGATCGTCCACCGTCGCGATGATCTTGGGCGCCACGGCCTCGGATTCGCACACCGCCTTGAGCAGCACCTTCAGCAATTCCACGATGGCACCGTTGCCGCCGCTCCGGCGCATCCGCTCCGGTATGCGGATGTCACCGGTGTCCCGGGTGAGGCCGCGCTCCACGGCCGCCAGGATGTCGGCTCCGGTGCGCGAACGCTCGAACCCCGCCGGGATCGTCCGCAGCCGGCCCAGGGCCTCGGCACCGCGCGGCGCCGCCGAGGCGATGTCGATCACCGCCTCGTCCTTCAGGACGCGCCCGCGGGGGACGTTCCGGGTCTGCGCTTCGCTCTCGCGCCAGGCCGCCACCTCCATCAGCACGGCGATCTCACGGGGCTTGCGCATCCGTCCGGAAAGCCGCCGCCAGGCCTGGGCCGGGTCGGCCCGGTAGGTTTCCGGCGAAGTCAGAACCGCCATCTCCTCATCGAGCCAGGCGCCGCGATCGGTGCGCAGCAACTCGGCGACTAGGACTTCGTAGACCTTCACCAGATGGGTGACGTCCGAGAGGGCGTAGCTGAGCTGGGCTTCGGAGAGCGGGCGCCGCGACCAGTCGGTGAACCGCGAGGACTTGTCGATCTTGGCCTTGGCCACGTCGTTGACGAGCTGCTCGTACGAGACGGAGTCGCCGTAGCCGCAGACCATGGCGGCGACCTGCGTGTCGAAGAACGGCTGCGGCAGGATCCCGCCCATCAGCCAGATGATCTCGAGGTCCTGGCGGGCCGAGTGGAACACCTTCACGGTCCGCTCGTCGGCCATCAGGTCGATGAACGGCTGCAGGTCGATGCCCGCCGCCAGGGGATCGACCAATACGCCGGTCCCATCCGGTGCCGCGATCTGGATCAGGCACAGTTTCGGGTAGTACGTCGTCTCGCGCATGAACTCCGTGTCGACGGTCACGAAGGGTTGCTCGGCGAGACGCGAGCAGACGTCGTGCAGCGCGGCGGTGGTGGTAATCAGGTCCATGAACCCGGCTATACGCAACCGGCGCCGTCATGGGGAGACGCCTGCGTGAAGGTCCCCATGTTTCACACGGTCCTTATTGCGCCCGGTCGGTCCGCCAAGGCCGTTCGCCGTCGCGCCTGAGCCTGCCGGCGGATCCGCATCGCGTCGGCCCGGCGCTGGGCATCGGCGCGCCCGAGCAAGCGGTCGAGGATGCCGGTCTCGATGCGCTCGCCCGTGGCGCCGTCGGTCAGCCGGCGGATCCGGTCGACCCGGAAGCCGCGATAGCCGCCCCGGCGGGCGTCGACGCCGCCCAGAAGCGTCCGGCCCGGACCGAGCTTCAGTTCGCGCGCCGACAGGGAGCGGTTGCTCCAGGCACCGGTCGCGTCCTCGTAGACCAGGTCGAAATGCCCCGCGAGCGGCAGTGTGCGCCAAGCGCCGGACGGGCTTTCGACGGGCCCGGCGGGCCGGCCGACAGAAACGGAAAAAGCGTTTTGGCTCATGGACATCATATGGGGATCGCGGGTCCCGTCCGGTAGGTCGGCGGCCCGGTTCGGCACGGGTTTCCGGCGTCGCGTGCTTGACTTGGGGGGCCTCGCGTGAATGGTGCCGGCCTTCCCAGAGAAGAAGCCCGTCATGCACCGTTACCGTTCCCACACCTGCGGGGCGCTCCGCCCGTCCGACGTCGGACAGACCGTCCGGCTCTCCGGCTGGTGCCACCGCATCCGCGACCATGGTGGCGTGCTGTTCATCGACCTGCGGGACCATTACGGGCTCACGCAATGCGTGGTCGATTCCGACTCGCCCGCCTTCAAGGCCGCAGAGGTCGCGCGCTCGGAATGGGTCGTGCGCATCGACGGGCGCGTGCGCACCCGGCCCGCCGGCACCGAGAACGCTGAGCTGCCGACCGGAGCGGTCGAGGTCTACATCGACGATCTGGAGGTGCTGGGCCCGGCCGGTGAGCTGCCGCTGCCGGTCTTCGGCGATCTCGAATACCCGGAGGAGACGCGGCTGCGGTACCGCTTCCTCGACCTGCGCCGGGACAAGCTCCACGCCAACATCATGAAGCGCGGGGCGATCATCGACGCGCTGCGCCGCCGGATGCGCGACGGCGGCTTCTTCGAGTTCCAGACACCGATCCTCACCGCGTCGTCGCCCGAGGGCGCGCGCGACTACCTCGTGCCGTCCCGGGTCCATCCCGGAAAGTTCTACGCGCTCCCGCAGGCGCCGCAGCAGTTCAAGCAGCTGACGATGATCGCGGGCTTCGACCGCTATTTCCAGATCGCGCCCTGCTTCCGCGACGAGGACGCCCGGGCCGACCGCTCGCCGGGCGAATTCTACCAGCTCGATATCGAGATGAGCTTCGTCACCCAGGAGGACGTGTTCCAGGCGGTTGAGCCGGTCCTGCGCGGCGTCTTCGAAGAGTTCGCCGAGGGCAAGCGCGTCACCAAGGCGTTCCCGCGCATCACCTTCGCGGATTCCATGCTGAAGTACGGCGTCGACAAGCCGGACCTGCGCAATCCCCTCATCATCGCCGACGTCACCGACGAGTTCGCCCGGGACGACGTGGCGTTCAAGGCCTTCAAGGGCGTCATCAGTGCCGGCGGCGTGGTCCGGGCGATCCCGGCGACCGGAGCCGCGTCGCAGCCGCGCTCGTTCTTCGACAAGCTCAACGACTGGGCCCGCTCAGAGGGCGCGCCCGGGCTCGGCTACGTCGTGTTCGAGGACGACGGCGGCCAGCTCACCGGCAAGGGGCCGATCGCCAAGTTCATCCCGGCCGAGGTCCAGGCCCTGATCGCGCAGAAGACCGGCGCCAAGGCGGGCGACGCGGTGTTCTTCTCCGCCGGGACCGAGGCCAAGGCGGCGGCGCTCGCCGGCAAGGCCCGCATCCGCATCGGCGACGAACTGGGCCTCTGTGACAAGGACCAGTACGCGTTCTGCTGGATCACCGACTTCCCGATGTACGAGTGGAGCGAAGAGGAGAAGCGGATCGACTTCTCCCACAACCCGTTCTCGATGCCGAACATCGACCGCGAGGACTTTTTGGCGCTCGACCTCGATGCCCTGGCCACAGAGGGCCAGGACGGCGAAGTCACAAAAAGAATCTTGGGCATCAAGGCGTTCCAGTACGACATCGTCTGCAACGGCATCGAGCTGTCCTCGGGCGCGATCCGCAATCATCGCCCCGACGTGATGCAGAAGGCCTTCGCCATCGCGGGCTACGGCCACGAGGTGCTGGAGCAGAAGTTCGGCGGCATGCTCAACGCCTTGCGCATGGGCGCCCCGCCGCACGGTGGCATCGCCCCGGGAGTCGACCGCATCGTCATGCTCCTGTGCAACGAGCCGAACATCCGCGAGGTCGTGCTGTTCCCGATGAACCAGCGCGCCGAGGACCTGATGATGGGCGCGCCCTCCGAGGCCACGCCCAAGCAGCTGCGCGAGCTGCACATCCGCCTGAACCTGCCCGAGAAGAAGGCGTAAGCGCAGGCGGACCGGTCGCGCCGTGGCGAGCCTCGTCGCGGTCGTCGTCGCCCATGACAGCGCCGACGTGCTGCCGGCCTGTCTGGCGGCACTGGCGCGGCAGCACGTGCCGGCGATCGTGGTCGACAACGCCAGCCGGGACGCCTCCGTTTCAGTCTCGGAGGCCGCCGGCGCGCGGGTGATCCGCAACCCCCGCAACGAGGGCTACGGCCGCGCCAACAATATCGGCGTCGCCGCGGCGGAGACGGCGGAGCGGGTCCTCGTCGTCAACCCGGACGTGGTCCTGCAGCCTGGAGCCGTCGATGCGTTGCTGGCGGCGGCCGCCGCTTGGCCGGATGCGGGCCTGCTGGCGCCGCGCCTGGTCGAGCCGGACGGGCGGTTCTTCTACCAGGCGCGCTCACTGCTGGCGCCGTACCTTCCCAACCCGGGCGGACGCCCGGCCCTGCCCGAGGGCGATGCCTGCGCCCCGTTCCTGTCCGGGGCCTGCCTGATGATCGCGCGGGCCCTGTTCCTCGACCTCGGGGGCTTCGACCCGAACATCTTCCTGTTCTACGAGGACGACGACCTCTGTCGGCGCGTGGCGGATGCGGGCCGCGCCCTCGTCCATGTCCACGGCGCTGTGGCGCTGCACGGCCGCGGTCGCTCGTCGGCGCCGGAGCCCGGACGGGTTTTCCGTTCGCGCTGGCATCAGGCCTGGTCGCGGGCCTATGTCAGCCGCAAATACGGCCTGCCCGACCCGAGCGTGTCCCACCTCATGACCAACCTGCCGAAGGCCGGCCTCTCGGCGCTCGTCCTGCGCCGGTCCGGGTTGGAGCGGTACGGCGGCTCCGCGTCCGGCGCCCTCGCCTTCCTGCGCGGCCGGGACGCCTTGGCCCGCGAGGGGCTGCGCTGATGGCCGGCCTCACGATCGCGACCGCCCTGGCGCGCGGCCGCAACGGCTTCACCGGCCTGCGCTTGGTTCTCGCGCTGGCGGTGGTCGTCTCGCATGCCTTCAGCGTCGCCACCGGGGCCGCGGGCGACGAGCCGCTGGCGCGGCTCACCGGCTACACCCTGGGCGAGCACGCGGTGAACGGCTTCTTCGCGGTCTCGGGGTTTCTCGTCACCATGAGCTGCGATCGGCGCGGGCTCCGGGACTACACGCTTGCCCGCGCCCTGCGGATCCTCCCGGGCTTCGTCGCCGCCACCATGGTCGTTTCCCTGCTCCTCGGAGCCGCGATGACGCGCCTGCCGCTGGGCGAGTACCTGCGCGATCCCGCCGTCTGGTCGTTCGTGCGCGGGACGCTGACCGCCTTCAAGAGCAACGCCGCCCTGCCCGGCGTCTTCGAGGCCAACCCGTATCGGGCGCCGCTCGGCACGATCTGGACCCTGAAATACGAGTCTCTCTGCTACCTGGGCGTGCTGCTCGCCGCCCTGTGCGGCCTCCTCCGCCGGCGGATCCCGGTGCTCTTGATCGTCGCGGGGCTCGCCGTCGCCCTGACGGCCGCCACAGCTTGGCGTGGCCCCGAGTTGCCGAAGGGTCTGGAGACGGCCCTGCGGCTGCCGCTCATCTTTTCGGCCGGCGCCGGACTGTATCTGTGTCGCGACAGCCTGCGCGTCTCGAGTGTCGTCCTCGCCGGCCTGGCCGTCGCGGCCACGCTCCTCGCCCGAACGCCGGCCTACCCGACCCTGCTGTTCCTGGCGGAAGCCTACGGCGCCGTGTGGCTCGCCCTCGGGCCGATGGCGCGCGGCCTGTTCGATCCGAGGGCCGACCTGTCCTACGGGATCTATCTCTACGGCTGGCCGATACAGCAGAGCCTGCATGCCCTCTGGCCCGAGCCCTCCGGCCTCGCCCTGCTCGCTCCCGCGCTCGCGGTGACGCTGCCGGTGGCGGCGCTGTCCTGGTACGGCATCGAACGGCCGGCACTGGCCCTCAAGGCGCGGGCGCTCGGCCGACGCAGCCTCGGCACGATCGAGCCTGCCGGGCCGTGAGCACCCTCCCCCCATCGGCCGCGCTGGCCCTTGCGGCGCGGCTTCTGGAGGCCGAGGGCTTCGCCATCGTCGCCCGGAACGAGCGCGGTGACAGCCTCTATCTCGCGCTATCTAAGAGCCCCTGGCACCTGCGTCTGTCGAACCATGCACGAACCGCCAAGCAGCGCGCCCGGCGCAATGACATCCTGACGAGCCTGATCATCGATGCGCCCCGCTCTCCGGATCAGGTTCATACGCTGGTCCTGGGGGCATTGAAGAACTTCAGCGCGGCACTGACTCTACGAGAGGCTCAAGCCTCGACCTCGGCCTCGGGCTCGCGAAAGTAGGGTTCGACGGTCCCCTTCAGCTTCACGGTCATCGGGTTGCCGGCCCGATCGAGGGTCTTGCCGGCCGAGAGGCGGACCCAGCCCTCGCTGACGCAATATTCCTCGACGTTGGTCTTATCGACGCCCTTGAATCGCACGCCGACGCCGCGCTCCAGCATGGCCTCGTCGTAGAACGGGCTGTTCGGGTTCGCGGCCAGGCGGTCGGGAGGCGTGTCGGTCATCGTCCGGATCTCGGGTCGGTTTCGTGTGCGGCCCCGCGCGCGTCCGGCAGGGCGAAGGGCTCGCCGGTACGGGAATCCGGCTCGGCGCGCAACGCCGCGAGCAGGTCGGCGATCTGCCCGCTCTGCAACAGCGGCACCAGCCGCGTCACCGTCGCGTGCGGCCGGTCCCACCAGGCGGTCTCCACCAGCGCCGCCACGGTGGCCTCGTCGAAGCGGCGGCGGACCACCCGGGCCGGGTTGCCGGCGACCACCGCGTAGGCCGGCACGTCCCGGGTCACCACCGCCCGCGCCGCCACCACGGCGCCGTGCCCGACCGTGACGCCGGACAGGATCATGCAGCCGGACCCGAGCCAGACATCGTGCCCGATCACCACGTCGCCGCGCGACGCGTGGTAATCCGCCGGGGCGCGCGCATCCGGGAACAGGCGGCGCATCGCCGCGAACGGGTAGGTGGAGGCCCAGTCGAGCCGGTGGTCGCCGCCGAGCAGGATCTCGACCTTGTCGGCGATGGAACAATAGCGGCCGATCGTCAGGCGACGGCCGCTCTCCGGGAAGCGCACTTTGGGACGCCCGTACGAGTAAGCGCCTATGGAGAAGCCGTGCGCGCGCGCCAGCGCGGCGAGGTGGATCCGCGTCTCGTTATGCGGGTTGCGCCCCCTACGCAGCCGGTGCAACAGACCGGTCACGATGGGATCCGGCGCGGTGCGCGACCGCGTCGTCTCCGGGAAAGCGGGCGAGCTGGAAGGTGAGCGATGGCCGATAACATGTCCGAGGACCTCAAGGCCGGGGCGCTCGTCTACCACCGCCTGCCGCAGCCCGGAAAGCTGGAGATCCAGGCGACCAAGCCGCTCGGCAACCAGCGCGACCTCGCCCTCGCCTACTCGCCCGGCGTCGCAGCCGCCTGCATGGCGATCTACGACGACCCGCAGCAGGCTGCCGAACTGACGATCCGCCAGAACCTCGTGGCGGTGCTCACCAACGGCACCGCCGTCCTCGGCCTCGGCGATATCGGCCCGCTCGCCTCCAAGCCGGTGATGGAGGGCAAGGCGGTCCTGTTCAAGAAGTTCGCCGGGATCGACGTGTTCGACATCGAGGTCGACCAGAAGGACGTCAACAAGCTCGTCGATGTCGTCTGCGCGCTCGGGCCGACCTTCGGCGGCATCAACCTGGAGGACATCAAGGCGCCGGAGTGCTTCGAGGTCGAGGAGCAGTGCCGGGCCCGGATGAACATCCCGGTCTTCCACGACGACCAGCACGGCACCGCGATCATCGTGGCGGCGGCTGTCCTCAACGGCCTGGAACTCGCCGGCAAGGCGCTCTCGGATGTCCGCATCGTCACCTCCGGCGCCGGCGCGGCGGCGCTGGCCTGCCTCAACCTGCTCGTCTCGCTCGGTGCGACCCGGGAGAACATCACGGTCACCGACATCAAGGGCGTGGTCTACAAGGGCCGCCCGGAGCTGATGGACCGCTGGAAGGACGTCTACGCCCAGGAGACCGAGGCCCGCACGCTGGCCGAGGTGATCCCCGGCGCGGACGTGTTCATCGGCCTCTCGGCCGGCGGCGTCCTGAAGCCCGAGCTGCTGGAGAAGATGGCGGACAAGCCGCTGATCATGGCGCTCGCCAACCCCTATCCGGAGATCATGCCGGACCTCGCGCAGGCCAAGCGTCCCGACGCGATGATCTGCACGGGCCGCTCGGACTTCCCGAACCAGGTCAACAACGTCCTGTGCTTCCCCTACATCTTCCGTGGGGCGCTCGACGTCGGCGCCACCAGCATCAACGAGGAGATGAAGCAGGCGGCCGTGAAGGCGATCGCGGCGCTCGCCCGCGAGACTCCTTCCGACGTGGTCGCCCGGGCCTATGGCGGCGAGGCACGGCCGTTCGGCCCGGAATCGCTGATCCCGAGCCCGTTCGACCCGCGCCTGATCGTGCGCATCGCCCCGGCGGTGGCCAAGGCCGCGATGGATTCCGGCGTCGCCGGCCGGCCGCTCACGGATTTCAACGCCTACGTCGACAGCCTCGACCGGTTCGTCCACCGGTCCGGCCTCATCATGAAGCCGCTGTTCTCGAAGGCGAAGGCCGACCCCAAGCGGGTGATCTACGCTGAGGGTGAGGACGAGCGGGTCCTGCGCGCCGTCCAGGCGATCGTGGAGGACAAGGTCGCGTTCCCGATCCTGGTCGGGCGCCCGCGCGTGGTCGAATCGCGCCTGAAGCGCTTCGGCCTCTCGATCCAGGAGGGTCGCGACTTCGAGCTGATCGATCCCGAGGACGATCCCCGCTACCGGGCCTACGTCCAGACCTACCTGGACGTCGCGGGCCGGCGCGGCATCACCCCGGACGCGGCCCGCACCCTCGTGCGCACCAACAACACCGTGATCGGCGCGATCGCGGTCCGCCGCGGCGAGGCCGACGCCCTGATCTGCGGCCTGGAGGGCCGGTTCGAGACCCGGCTGAGGATCATCCGCGACGTGATCGGGCTGGCGCCGGGCATCGCCCAGTGCGCCGCCATGAGCCTGATCGTGACCAGCGAGGGCGCGTACTTCCTGGCCGACACCCATGTCCGCCAGAACCCTACGGCGGAAGAAATCGCCGAGGTCGCCCAGGCCTGCGCCGGCCATGTCAGCCGCTTCGGCCTGACGCCCAAGATCGCCCTGCTGAGCCACTCGGATTTCGGGCAGTCGGATTCGCCCTCGGCGATGAAGATGCGGGAGGCGCTGGCGCTCCTGCAGGCCCGCGACCCGGACCTGATGGTCGACGGCGAGATGCAGGCGGATTCGGCGCTCTCCGAACTGGTGCGCGACCGGGTGCTGCCGGGTTCGCGCCTCAAGGGCGCGGCCAACGTCCTGATCTTCCCGAACCTGGATGCGGCCAACATCGCGTTCCAGTTCGCCAAGGTCCTGGCGGACGCGCTGCCGGTCGGGCCGCTGCTGATCGGTCCGGCCAAGCCCGCCCACATCCTGACGCCGTCGGTCACGGCCCGCGGCATCGTCAACGTCACCGCCGCCGCCGTGGTCGAGGCGCAATCCGAGGCGGCGCCCCTGCCCGGGGGCGAGGCCGGCGCCGGGATGATCTCGGAGTAAACGGAGCGGCTTATCCCGGCGGCTCCGGCTGCCGGGATCGTTCGGGGTCGTGCCTTCAGGCCACCCGGATGGTGTCGAGGAAGCGGGACACCTCGGCGGTGAGGTGTTCGGATTGCCGCGACAGGTCGGTGGCCGCGCCGAGCACCTGGCTCGCCGCCTTCCCGGTCTCCTCCGCGGCACTCGCGACCCCGGCGATGTTGCTGGTCACTTCCCCGGCGCCCGCCGCCGCCTGCCCGACGTTGCGGACGATCTCCTGGGTCGCGGCCCCCTGCTGCTCCACCGCCGCCGCGATCGAGGTCACCACGGCGTTGATATCCTGGATCCGCGCCGTGATCGTGCCGATCGCCGTCACGGCTTGGCCGGTCGAGGCCTGCACCCGCGCGATCTGGCCGGAGATCTCTTCGGTCGCCTTCGCGGTCTGCTCGGCGAGCGCCTTTACCTCCGAGGCGACCACCGCGAAGCCGCGCCCGGCCTCCCCGGCCCGGGCCGCCTCGATCGTGGCGTTCAGTGCCAGCAGATTGGTCTGACCGGCGATGTTCGAGATTAATCCGACCACGTCGCCGATCCGCGCCACGGCGCTGCTCAACTCCTGCACCAGCGCGCCGGTCTGCCCGGCTTCGGTGACCGCCCCCAGCGCCAGCTTGGCCGACCCGTCGACCTGTCGGCCGATCTCCTGGACCGAGGAACCCAGTTGCTCCGAGGCGGCCGCTACGGTGTTGACGTTGCTGGCCGCCTGCTCGGCCGCGGCGGCCACCGTGGTGGACTGGCTGGCCGTCTGCGTCGCCGTGGCCGTCAGGGTCTGGGCGGTCGCCTGCAGCTCGGCGGCCGAGGACGAGACCTGCCCGATGATGCCGCCGACCGCCGTCTCGAAGGCCTCGGCCATCTGGCGCATGCCAGCCTTGCGTTGCTCCTCGGCCGCCATCCGGGCCTCAGCGGCCTCGGTTTCGAGCTGACGGGTCCGGATCAGGTTGTCCTTGAACACCTGCACGGCGGCCGCCACCGGCCCGAACTCGTTGCGATAGAGCCCGACCGGCACCTCCACGGTGGCGTCGCCTGCGGCCAGCTCCCGCATCGTCGCCGACATCGTCCGGATCGGCCGCAGCACGCCGACGAAGATGACGACGAGGCCCAAGCCGACCAGCAGGACGACCGCCGCGAGGGCGGCGACGTTGCGGATCAGGATGCCGCGAGCCGCATCGGCCATGAGTTCGGCGTGCCCGATCATATCGTCGAGGCTCGCGTACGCGAGATCGACGATGGTGGCCTGCGTCTCGGTATTCCGTTGCCGCAGCTCCTGGAACGTCACGCTCGGCGGCGTTCCCTGGCTGAGGGCATCGAACACAGCCTTCGCGATGGCCGCGTTCGCGCCCTGGAAGTTCTGGGCGTCGGCGGTCCGGAACGCGGACCGAACCTTATCCGAGACGGAAGAGGCTGCCTCGGTGGTGGCGGCCCAGGCGGTCTGCAGCCGCGCGCGTTCCTCCGCGGCGGCGACGGTCTCCGGCAGGGTCCAGGAGGTTCCGGCCGCCAGGGATGTCTGAACCCGCAGGGCGACGTTCCCGATCGCGACCCGCGACGCCCAAGCTGCGCGCTTGAGGCCCAGATAGCGCTGCAAATCGGCGTCCGAACGGGGGATGGCGCCGTCCACGGCGTCCGTGGTGGCGGTCAGCGCATCGAGTAGCTCCTGATAGGCGGTGAGCATCGCGGGCATCAGCGTCGCGTCGCGCTGATCCTTGGGGAGGCGCAGGGCGGCGTCGATCCGGGGGCGCAGCGTGTTCACAGCCTCGTGCGCCGCGTTCAGCCGTGCAACTGTCGCGGTCACCGCCGGGACGTCCTGCTGGCGCAGGAGGTCTTGGGCCCTGGCGAAACTCTCGATCATCGCCTGCCGGTTCGTCGCGATCGCCGACAGCGTGTTCGGCCCGGCCGGCTCCTGGCTACCCAGGGCAAGTGTCGAGCCGCGTTCGAGACGCAGCGGCAGGATCGTCTTGAGCAGGCGCCGGCTCGCATGGGCCAGGGTGACGGCCCGATCGGCTTGCTCGGCCTGCGTGCGCGCATCGATGAGCGCGCTGGTCGTATAGCTCAGCAACATCACCGCCAGAGCGGCGATCACCAAGCACAAAAGCGTCTTTATCGAGAACCGTCCAAGCCAACGCATGATCAAAATCCAATGGCCGCGCCCGGCCTCTGGAGATCATGATACCTAAAATCGAATCTCGATGCACCGTATCGTACTAAAATGCTTAATCTGCCATATTAATTGTTATCGTAATATAAAAACTAAAATGAAATAACCTATAGTTTCCATTTAGCCGACATCGCATAGTCCAGGATTGCTGAAACATCATTGAATCGCAGAAGAGAATTTTTTGCTGGGCCACATCCCTTCACTATCACAGCGGCAATGCTGCACGTTTGTCACAAGCAGCGCCTTCTGGCCGCCCTCCGCGACACGATGACAGGACCGCCCATCCGGACATGCCCCCGGACGCGGGCTGGCGTATCAGGCCGCTGCGGCGCGCCACCGCCCGATCCCGCTCTCCAGAGGTCGCGCCTCACGAGTTAGGCGCGACGGGTCAGGTGGCGGCGTCGATCTCGATGCGACCGTCCGTCCCGACCACCCGGCCGAGCGCGCGCACCCGGTTCAGAAGGCGGTCGCTGGCCAGCGCGGCCCAATCCCGCGGCATCCGCAGCGTGACGCGGCCGTCCTCGACCAGGAGCGGCGCCCGGGTGAGCGCGCCGTCCATGCCGGCCGAGATCGGAAACGCCACCCGGAGCATCGCGCCGAGGAGGCGGGCCCGCTCGAACAGGCGCGGACCCGCCACGGTCCTGAGGATCGGGTTGGCCTTTTCCGGAGCCAGGCCGCTGTGGCGGAGCGAGACTGAGAGGGCGAGATAGGCCCGTCCCGGATGGTCCACGCCCACGAAGGCGGCGTTCTGGATCGCCGCAATGCTCTGCTCGTCGCGGTAATCGGGATGCGCACGCCAGCCGACATCCGAGAGGAGGCAGCCCGCATGGCGCAGGCGGCGCTCGTCCGCGGTCTCGGGGCCGTCCAGCGTCGCCACGAACCGGTCCGTCCAGGCGATCAGCTCCTCGCCGTGGCGCGGCGCGCGGGCGCGCAGGGCGTTGAACTCCGCCGCCGAGGCGAGAAGCGGATCGACCAGACGCGTGTCGCGGTCGAGCTGCTCGAACAGCAGGCCCTCCCGAACCCCGGAGGCCGAGATCGCGACCTCCCGCGGGCGTCCGACCCGGATGATCTCTTCGAGGACCACGGCGCCGTAGGCCAGGAGCGGGCGGCGGGCCTCCGAGATCGTCTCGACGTCCTGGAGCAGCCCGACATCCGTCTGCTCGACGATCTGCAGGAAGCTCATCTCGTCGGTGGGTTCCACCGCGTAGCCGTGCATGACGTGGACCGGGTAGCCGCGCGCGGCCTGATGCAGCCGCGCCAGGGCGCGCCAGGTGCCGCCGACGGCGTAGAAGGTCCGGCCGCGCAGGGTCTCGAGCTGCGGCTCGGCCTTGCGCATGTGCTCGCGCACGATCTTGGCGGCCTTCTTGATCGACCCGCCGGAGAGGTCCTGCAGGGCGAGGCCGCCGAGCGGCATGGTCACGCCCTGGCCGACCACGGTGCCGCGCACGTCCACCAGTTCGAGGGAGCCGCCGCCCATGTCGCCGACGACGCCGTCCGGCGCGTGAAAGCCCGAGATCACGCCCATTGCGGACAGCTCCGCCTCACGGCGCCCCGACAAAAGCTGGATCTCCTGGCCGCAGGCAGCCTCGGCGGCGCGCAGGAAGTCCGGCCCGTTCTCGGCGTCCCGGGCCGCCGCCGTCGCCAGCACGAACACCCGGCCGACCCGCATGGTCTCGCACAGCACGCGGAATCGTCCCAGGGCGGTCAGCGCCCGGTTGACCGCGTCCTCGTTGAGCCGGCCGGTGGTCAGGACGTTGCGGCCCAGGCCGCACAGGACCTTCTCGTTGTAGAGGGGCGTCGGCGCACGGCTCAGGCCGTCATAGGCCACTAGCCGCACCGAGTTCGAGCCGATGTCGATGATCGCCACCGGCGGCCGCGGATCGCGCGAAGGCCGGTCGGCGGAATGCGCGAGGGTGAGGTTGGCGCGAGGGCTGCCCAAACGTCCGAGTCCTTGATGGAGCGTGGCCGACCGGACCGGCGGGCCGCGCGTGCATTCCGGAGCCGCGACCAAGATCGGCTCCACGTCGATGATACGCTGCGCTCGCGGCGGAACCGGGATCCCTGGCGACGGCGCAAGCTCTAAGCCCAATCGGGCCGGCAGGGCAACGTTTCGTCCGCCCGGCCATTTTGCCGGACGGATTTTCCGGACGCAGAACCGCACAACACGGTCTCGAAACCTGTCGAGCGTCCTGCGCATCGGCCTGTGTACTTAAGCGCGCTGAGCCCGACGGCTCAGAGCGCGCGGGCTCGACTTCTTCGAGGCCTTGCCCCGGCCGGAAAGACTCGGATTCGTCATGAAATACTTGTGCGCATTGAACGGTTCTTCGCCGTCCGCGGGCTGGATCCGCTCGCAGCCCCCCGAGGCGAGCAGGCGCCAGCTTTGACGGTTGTCCAGGAGGTTGGCCAGCATGATCTGGTCGAGGACCTGCTGGTGCACGGTGGGATTCGTGATCGGCAGCATGGCCTCGACCCGGCGGTCGAGGTTCCGGCTCATGAGGTCGGCCGACGAGATGTAGATCGTCGCCTTCGGGTGCGGCAGCCCGACGCCGTTGCCGAAGGCGTAGATCCGCCCGTGCTCCAGGAAGCGCCCGACGATCGACTTGACCCGGATCGTCTCGGACAGCCCCGGGATGCCCGGCCGCAGGCAGCAGATGCCGCGCACCACGCAATCGATCTGCACACCGGCCGAGGACGCATCGTAGAGCGCGTCGATGATCTGCGCGTCGACCAGCGAGTTGCACTTGATCCAGATCGCCGCCGGCCGGCCGGCCTTGGCGTGGGCGACCTCGGCCTCGATGTTCTCCAAGAGCCGGTTCTTCATCGTCAGGGGCGAGACCGACATCCGCTCCAGTTCGGCGGGCTCGGCGTAGCCGGTGATGAAGTTGAAGATCCGCGAGACGTCCCGGGCGATCGCCGGGTCGGCCGTGAAGAACGACAGGTCCGTGTAAACGCGCGCCGTGATCGGGTGATAGTTCCCGGTGCCGACATGGCAGTAGGTGACGAGCTTGTCGCCCTCGCGCCGGACCACCAGCGACAGCTTGGCGTGGGTCTTCAGCTCGACGAAGCCGAACACCACCTGCGCGCCCGCCTTCTCCAGGTTGCGCGCCCAGCGGATGTTGGCCTCCTCGTCGAACCGCGCCTTCAGCTCGACGAGCGCGGTGACCGACTTGCCGAGTTCGGCGGCCTCCGCGAGCGCCGCGACGATCGGGGAGTTCGACGAGGTGCGATAGAGCGTCTGCTTGATCGCCACGACGTTCGGGTCCCGGGCCGCCTGGGCCAGGAACTGCACAACCGAATCGAAGGATTCGTAGGGGTGATGGACGATGAAGTCCTTCTGGCGGATCGCCGCGAACACGTCGCCGCCGCTCTCCCGGATCCGCTCCGGGAAGCGCGGGTTGTAGGGCTTGAACTTCAGGTCCGGCCGATCGATCCCGACGACCTGCGACAGCTCGTTGAGGGCGAGCATGCCCTCGATCAGGAAGATCGCGTCCGCGGAGATCTCAAGCTCGTCGGCCACGAAGCTGCGGAGATCCTCCGACATGCCGGATTCGACTTCGAGGCGGATCACGACGCCCCGGCGGCGCTGCTTCAGCGCGGTCTCGAAATGCAGGACGAGATCCTCGGCCTCCTCCTCGATCTCGAGATCCGAATCCCGCACCACCCGGAACGCGCCGCTGCTCTTGACCAGGTAGCCCGGGAACAGCCGCCCCGTGAACATTCCGATGACCTGCTCGATCGAGATCAGGCGCGCGGCGGTCTCGCTCTCGCTGGTGGGCAGGCGGACGAACCGGTCGATGACGCCGGGAACCCGGATCAGGGCGCGCAGCAGCCGGCCGTCGCGCGGCCGCACCAGCGCCAGCGCGATGGTGGTGCCGAGGTTTGGAATGAACGGGAACGGGTGGGCCGGATCGATCGCGAGCGGCGTCAGGACCGGTGAGACATGGTTGAGGAAGTACTCTTCCAGCCAAGCGGCCTGGTCCGCGGTGAGGGCGGCGGGCTCGACGATCTCGATCTCGGAGGCCTGCAGCTCCACGCGCAGCTGGCGCCAGCGCGCCTGCTGGTCGGCGGCGAGCCGCGCCACCTCGATGCCGATCCGGTTCAGCTGCTCGGACGGCGTCAGCCCGTCCTGGGACGGGAGCGTCAGACCGGCTCGGACCTGGTCGATCAGGCCGGCCACGCGGACCATGAAGAACTCGTCGAGATTGTTCGCCGAGATCGACAGGAAGCGCAGGCGCTCCAGCAGCGGATGGTTCGGGTTGGAGGCTTCCTCCAGCACCCGGCGGTTGAACTGCAGCCAGGACAACTCGCGGTTCACGAAGCGCTCGGGGGAATGACGCAGCGAGCGTCCGGCCTCGACCACGGGTTCCCGCGCCGCGCCGGCCGGCTGCTCCGCCGGTGCCGCCGGGACGGCAGGCCATTCGTCGGCGGTGTCGATCGGTACAGGCTTCGTCTCGGCGGCTGCACCGCTTGCGGCGGCGGCCGTCGCATTCGGTCGGGCGTCGCTCGGCACCGCTGCCTTCTTCACGGTTGCGCTTTTGGCGGCCGCGCTTCGCGAGGCCGTACGAGAGCCGGGAGCGCGCGGACCCGGGGCCGGTGCGCTCGAATCGGCTGTGTCCTCGGGTGGTACGCGCGACGCAGCCGTGCGGTCGGCCGGCGCGCGTCTGACGGCGGCGCGGCGGGGGGCCGGATCGGTCGCGTCGGGCCGACGGGGCTCCGCGGCCTCGTCGGCGGCGTCGCGGTCCATGGGCTTCTGCGTCGATTCCATTCCGATTCCTGTCCTTGCCGATGCCGGCGCGTCTACCATTCTACACCCGTAGCTTTCACGACGCTTTCGTGACGGCCACGGGTTTCCGCTTCTACGCCTCCGGATCGACCTCGTCGTCGAAGCCCATGCGGCGTAGCACGGCCAGCGCCAGGGGGCGGCTGATCCGCCGTCCGCGTCCGAGCGCGTCTCGGTCGAGTTCGGCGACGATATCCCGCGCCCGTCCCAGGGAGCGGTCGATCCGCAGCGCCAGCGCCTCGATCACGCTGAGATCCACCACCAATTGCCGGTCGACGAACAGCTTGACCAGGACGGCGCGCAGCAGCGCGTCGTCCGGTGCCTCGATGGCGATGCTGGGCGCCAGGCGCAGCCGGGAGCGCAAGTCCGGCGTCGCGAGGCCCAGGGCGTCGATGCCGGAGGCGCTCGTCAGCAGGACCGGGCAGGCCCGCTCGCGGGCGCGGTTGAGCAGATGGAACAGGGCCGCCTCGTCCCGCCCCTCCGCGCGGTCGATATCCTCGATGACCAGCGCGCCGTTCGAGACGAGGTGCTGGACCGCGTCCGCCCCGATCTCGGAGGCGGCGGCCGTCCAGGCATGGGCGCGCTCGGCCCAGATCGCCGCGAGGTGGCTCTTGCCGCTGCCCGAGGGGCCGGTCAGCACCAGCACGCTGTCGGGCCAGTCCGGCCAGGCCTCGACCAGGGCGTAGGCCGCCTCGTTGGCCGGCCCGACCAGAAAGTCCTCGCGGCCGTAGCGGGGATCGAGCGGCAGGTCGAAGGCCAGTTGCCGGGGTGGTGCGTTTTCGCGCATGGGGTGCCCAGATCGATCGCTCAGGATGACCGCGTCGAGGTGGCGGTCAAGGTCCGGCCGGCCTCGTCGTTCAGGTCGATCAGCACCGGTTGCTCGGCATGATAGAGGCGGCTCTGGAGGTAGCGCTTCAGGGCGAAGCGCACGAGCACGCCGAGCGAGGCCGCCACCGGCACCGCGAGCAGCAGGCCGACGAAGCCGAACAGGGTTCCGAAGGCGAGCAGCGCGAACATCAGCCAGACCGGGTGCAGGCCAGTGGACTCGCCGACCAGCTTGGGCGCGATCACGTTGCCTTCGAGGAACTGGCCGATCAGGAACACCCCCACCGTCAGCCCGAGGTGCAGCCAGTCCGAGGACGGCCAGAACTGCACCAGCGCGACGCCGACCGAGAGCATGAAGCCGGTAAGCGTCCCGACATACGGGATGAACGTCAGGAGGCCGGCGATCAGCCCGATCAGGACCCCGAAATTGAGCCCGACCAGCCAGAGGCCGACGGCGTAGAAGCTGCCGAGGATCAGGCAGACCAGGGTCTGACCGCGCACGAAACCGGTGATCGCGCCGTCGATCTGACGGGCGAGGTCGCGCACCGTCGCCCGGTGCCGGGGCGGCACCCAGTTGTCCAGGGCCGCCATCATCCGATCCCAGTCGACCAGGATGTAGAAGGCCACGACCGGGGTCACCACCAGCAGCGACGCGATCGAGATCAGCGCCTGGCTGCCGGACCAGATCGACTTGAGGAACGCGAGAAGCCACGCGCCGCCCTGGCTCGCCAGCGTGCCCACGGAGGATTGCAGCTCGGTCAGCACGTTGTCGCCGCCGACGCGCTCCAGCAGCGGCCCGGCGCGCTCGGCGATGATCCCCTGGAGCCGCGAGACCATCGCGGGCAGCGCGTTCACCAGGCCCGCGACCTGGTTGGCCGTCAGCGGGATCAGGATCAGCAGCGACACGATCAGCGCCACGACGAACAGCGCCAGGATCAGCAGGCTCGCGGCGAGGCGGCCGAGGCCCAGGCGCTCGAGGCGGTCGGCCAGCGGATCGAGCAGGTACGCCAGCGCGATGCCGGCCACGAACGGCAGCATCACCTCGCGCAGCAGGTAGACCAGGAGGCCGAGGGCGACGAGGGCCCCCAGCCCGATGACAGCCCGTGCGCGCATGTTGTCGTCCCCCCACGGGCCGCATAGCACGCCCCGTCGCAGAGTGGAGATCGGGCCCGCCTCGATCAAGGCGCGCCAGCCGACTCGCGCGGCGCGCTGGAAGCCGCTAGAGCGGACCCGATGATGACCGGGACGACGCTGGCATGACCGCCAAGGATGGACAGGGACTGACCTACGCGGAGGCGGGCGTCGATATCGACGCCGGCAACGCCATGGTGGAGACGATCAAGCCGCTGGTGCGCTCGACGCGGCGGCCGGGGGCGGATGCCGAGATCGGCGGCTTCGGCGGCCTGTTCGATCTGAAGGCCGCGGGGTTCCGCGACCCGATCCTGGTGGCGGCCAACGACGGCGTCGGCACCAAGGTCAAGATCGCAATCGAGACCGGGCGCCACGACACGATCGGCATCGACCTGGTGGCGATGTGCGTCAACGACCTCGTGGTCCAGGGCGCCGAGCCGCTGTTCTTCCTGGACTACTACGCGACGGGCAAGCTGGTGCCCGGCGTCGGCGCCGACATCGTGCGCGGCATCGCCGAGGGCTGCCGGCAGGCCGGCTGCGCGCTGATCGGCGGCGAGACCGCCGAGATGCCGGGCCTCTACGACGGCTCGGACTACGACCTCGCCGGCTTCTCGGTCGGCGCCGCCGAGCGCGGCACGCTGCTGCCGAAGCCCGGCATCCGGCCCGGCGACGTGGTGCTCGGCCTGCCCTCCTCCGGGGTCCATTCCAACGGGTTTTCGCTGGTCCGCCGGATCGTCGCCAAGACCGGCCTCGGCTGGGATGCGCCGGCCCCGTTCGATCCGTCGAGGAGCCTCGGCGACGCCCTGCTGGAGCCCACCCGGATCTACGTGAAGCCCCTGCTCGCCGCCCTGGAGGCGACCGACGGCATCCGGGCGCTGGCCCACATCACCGGCGGCGGCTTCCCCGACAACCTGCCCCGGGTGCTGCCGGACGATGTCGGCATCGCCATCGACCTCGACGCCATCACCCCGCCTGCGGTGTTCGGCTGGCTCGCCCGCGAGGGCGGCGTCGCCGAGGCGGAGATGCTGCGGACCTTCAACTGCGGCATCGGCATGGTGGTGATCGCCGCCGCCGACGCGGTCGACGACGTCGACGAGGCCCTGACCCGGGCCGGCGAGGCGCCGGTGCGCCTCGGCCGGATCACCGCGCGCGGCCCCGAGCCCGTGACCTTCAGCGGACGCCTCGCGCTCTGATGGCCGCCACCGGCAAGACCCGCGTCGCGGTCCTGATCTCGGGCCGCGGCTCGAACATGGTCGCGCTGATCGAGGCCGCGAAGGATCCGGCCTATCCGGCCGAGATCGTGCTGGTCCTGTCGAACCGCCCTGACGCCGCCGGCCTCGCGCGGGCGGCGGCGGCCGGGATCCCCGCCCGGGCGATCGACCACACCGGTTTCCGGGATCGGGCCAGCTTCGATGCCGCCCTCGACGCCGAACTCCGGGCGGCCGACGTCGACCTCGTCTGCCTCGCGGGCTTCATGCGGATCTTCACGCCGGACTTCGTGGCCGGCTGGGCCGGGCGGATGCTCAACATCCACCCCTCGCTGCTGCCGCTGTTCAAGGGCACGCACACGCACAAGCAGGCGCTCGACGCCGGCGTGCGACTGCACGGCTGCACGGTGCATTTCGTGGTGCCCGAACTCGATGCCGGGCCGATCGTGGCGCAGGCCGCGATCCCCGTACGCCAGGGCGACGACCCGGACAGCCTCGCCGACCGGGTGATCGTCCAGGAGCGGCGGCTCTATCCCGCGGTGCTGGCGCTGGTGGCCGGCGGACACGCCCGGCTGGAGGGCGATCGCGTCGTCATCGCCGACGCGGCACCGGACGGCGTCCTGTTCAGCCTGTAACGGGGATTCCGAAGGGACAAGTCCCTTCGGCGGGGTCCGGGGCAGCGCCCCGGGAGGGTCAGATCGGCCGCTGCAGCTTGCAGCTGTCGAGGGCCGAGAGGGCCTTGGCGCGGGCGGAATCGTTGAAGTAGCCCGTGGTGCGGTAGGCCTCGACCTCGGATTCGTCGAGGCTGCGCAGGGTCTGACGGGCGTAGCAGCCGCAGGGACGCTCGAGGGACGCCTCGGGGGCGCTGGTCAGCCGGGCCTGGACGACCGTGCAGGCGTGGCGCACGCGGCCTTCGAGGCTGGCCTTCGTGGCCGTCTTCAGCGCCGGATCCGGCTCGTACTGCTGGAACGGGGCCGGGGATCCGCCCGCGAGGGCGGCGGTCGCGCCGATCGCGATCAGGCCGGACGCGATCAGCAGGGGCAGGCGGCGCATCGTCATGGTCTTGGCGGTCCAGGGCTGAGGGTCAATTAACCTCGGCCGTTGGACGCCGCCGGGCGCCGCCCCGTCAATGGCGGACCGGACACACCGGGCGGCATTCACCCCGCTGCCGGGGGGAATGCGACGGGATGGCGGAACGGTGTGCCCGACCCGCCACCCCGGTCTCCGGATCAGGCGGCGATATCGGAATCCTTGAAGAACTGCGCGATCTCGAGCTTGGCGTTCTCCGCGCTGTCCGAGCCGTGCACGGTGTTCTCGCCAACGGACTCGGCGAACCGCTTCCGGATCGTACCCTCGGCGGCCTGGGCCGGGTTCGTGGCGCCCATCACTTCGCGGTACTTGGCGACGGCGTTCTCGCCTTCGAGCACCTGCACGACCACCGGGCCGGAGGTCATGAAGCTGACGAGCTCGCCGAAGAAGGGCCGCTCCTTGTGGACCTCATAGAACTTTTCGGCCTGCTCCTGGGTCAGGCGGATGCGGCGCTGGCCGACGATGCGCAGGCCCGCCTCCTCGATCACCGCGTTCACGGCGCCGGTCAGGTTGCGCCGGGTGGCGTCGGGCTTGAGGATCGAGAAGGTGCGCTCGGTGGCCATGGTGTGTCCGGTCTGTCTGTGAAAAAGGCGGAGGGTGCGCGCCGGGCTGACGGGCGCATCTCAGGCGCGAAAATTTCGCTTCCGCCGCAGGCTTATAGCGGGCGCCCTACCGGTCCTCAAGCTGCGCGCCCGGTCGAACTCACGCGGTCGCGCCGGGCGTCTTCTTCGGACGAACGGACTTCTTTCGCGCGCCGGATGCCGGGATGTCGAAGGTCGCGTCCGGCTTGCCGGGCAGGCTGACCACGATTCTGGCCTCGCCTCCGAGCGCGGACGCGATGCGGGCGATCGTGGAGACCTGCATGGCGGCGGAGGGGTTCCGCTCAAGCCTCGCCACATAGGCCTGCGATGTGTCCAGCGCCTGCGCGAGTTCGGCCTGCGTCATCCCCACCGCGCGCCGAAACTGCGCGAGGGTCCGGCTCTCTTGAATGAGATCGTCCGCGTGGGCGCGGATGTCCGCCTGCTCTTCCGCGGAGAACTCGGCCAAGATGTCGGCGAGCGGCATGCGGGTGCCGGGCTTTGCAACATCCGTCATCGCTTGGGCTTCCTCATGCCAGCGCGTGGCGTGTCTGCATGCGAGGTCTGCTGCGCGGCGATGGCCGCCTGATGTGCCGTGAAGCGTGCATCGGCCTTCGCGATCATCTGCCTGTTGACGAGCGCCGAGGACCGACCGCCCTTGGCCGCTGCGGCGAGAACGATGGCTTGCCGGGCTGCGTCGAACGCGTAGGCGACACGCCACTCGACCTTGTTCACGGTCGGACGCAGCTCATTCATGTTGGCGTGCGTGGACCGTTTCAGGGTGTCCGCCATAGGCCGGTTGAGCTGCGGCCCCTAGCTGGCGAGGGCCAAGGCATAGGCGGCAATGGCCTTTCGCACGTCGGCATCAAGGGCTGCGAACCCCGCGCGAAACGCGCCGTCAAATTCGACTGTCCAAGCCACGGATCAAATTATAACCTGTAGGTTATATCGGCAAGGGGGAACCGAGCGAGTTATCCACCGTAACGATCGCTGGAACCCTCTGAAACAAGCGTGGCCGTGGCTCTGCCGCAACACCGCCGAAAAATCGCCTGATTGCGCCGGCTCACTGGCCTCAAGCCGATTTCGTCAGCCTCTCAGGCGCCCTCGGTGCCCAAAATTCGGAGACGAACCATGCGCCTCGCCCTCTCTGCCACACTCCTGCTTGCCGGCCTTTCGGCCGCCGCCGCCGATACCGGGAAGGATCCGTCCGGCACCTGGCTCACCGGGGATGGCCGCGCCAAGATCCGCATCGACCGGTGCGGCCCGAGCCAGAAGCTCGTCTGCGGCAAGGTGGTCTGGCTGAAGGCGCCGACCGCTGAGAACGGCGCCGCGAAGACCGACCTGAAAAACCCCGATCCGAAGAAGCGCAGCCGCCCCGTGATCGGCCTGCAGCTCATCGACGGCCTGAAGCCCGACGAGGAGAAGTTCACCGGCGAACTCTACAACATCGAAGAGGGCAAGGTTTACACCGTCAGCCTGGAGCGCGAGAGCGAGGCCGAGCTGAGCGTCTCGGGCTGCATGCTCAAGGTGCTGTGCGGCTCGCAGACCTGGACGCGCGTGCCGGACGTGAACCAGCAGGCCGCCAACAAGAACTGAGGCTCAGATCGCCGCGAGGCCGCGCTGGACGGCCGGCCTCGCCAGAACGGTCTCGAGCCAGCGCGCCACGTTCGGCAGGGCGGCGATCTCGACGCCCTGCTTGAAGTTGAGCTTGGCCCAGGTCACCGTCGCGATGTCGGCGATGGAATAGTCGCCTGCCAGGTAGTCGCGGCCCTCGAGCCGCCGCTCCAGCACCCCGTAGAGGCGGTTGGCTTCGGCGGTGAAGCGTTCGATGGCGTACGGCACCTTCTCGGACGCGTAGATCTTGAAGTGGTGCGTCTGCCCGAGCATCGGGCCGAACCCGGCCACCTGCCAGAACAGCCACTCGTCCACGGCCACCCGGGCGCGCTCGTCCGTCGGGTAGAACTGGCCGGTCTTGCGGCCGAGATACTGCAGGATCGCCCCCGATTCGAACACCGTGATCGGCTGCCCGCCCGGCCCGTCCGGGTCGACGATGGCCGGGATCTTGTTGTTCGGTGAGATCGCCAGGAAGTCGGGCGCGAATTGCTCGTTCTTGCCGATGTTGACCGGGACCACCCGGTACGGCAGCCCGCACTCTTCGAGCATCACCGGAATCTTCCAGCCGTTCGGCGTGCTCCAGGTATGGACGTCGATCGGCCGCCCGGACACCGCTGCCATCTTGATCTGCTCCTCGACCGATCGCACGGCGGCGCGGCGTTCCCCCGCCGATCTCGGACAATGGCGGCAGTGAAGACGATTTCCAGGCCGCGCTCAAGGGCGTCGGTCGCGCCGGGCTCACGTTTCCGAGAGCGCGCACCTGACCTGTTGGCGAAAGCCGATGCGCCCTTGTCCGAAGCGTGGCCGTCCGGCGAGATTGCGCCCCGGAATCGTTGCGATCCCGGGGGGAGTCTCGATGTTCGATCGTGTTGTGCGGATGGCGGTGCTGAGCGCGCCGCTGCTTTTGGCCCAGCCGCTTCTGGCGAAGGATGCGCCGGCTCCGGCCGCGAGCGAGGCCCCCGCCGCCAAGGAGCCGGCCGCGAAGGCGCCGAGCGCCGGGCAGAGCGCCGCCCGCGAGCGGCAGAAGACGTGCGGCGCCCAGTGGCGCGCCCTCACCGACGCACAGAAGACCGCCCAGGGGCCGAAATGGCCCCAATACTGGAGCAGCTGCAACAAGCGGTTGAAAGGCGGCGACAAAGCTTGACAGCAGCGCGAACCGCCGCGCTTCTCGTTCGTTGCTGGTCAGAGCGTGGGCGGGGTTCGGTGCTGACATGATGGATCGGCAGGCGCTCCGGCCGTCTGCGGCAGCCCCGGCGCCCCATTGGCGAGGCTGGTCGATGCCGTCGTGCCGGCGTTCCTCCCGGTTCTGGCAGCGCCCCTGCGCAAGCCCGCCGGACCCGGTGCGGCATGGCTGAGGTCTCGGTCCAGTCCGGCTCGCCCCCGCAGCGGGCGACCACCATCGACCGGCTGATCGGCTTCCTCGATGCCTGGGTGCCCAAGCCCGCGGCCTGGGCGTTCGCGCTGCGGATCTGGATCGCCATGATGCTGGCGCTGGCCGCCGCGTTCTGGCTCCAGCTCGACAGCGCCTCGTCGGCGGCCACCTGCGTGGCGATCCTCGCGCAGCCGAAGCGCGGTCAGGCGATCTCCAAGGCCGTCTACCGCCTCGCGGGCACGCTGATCGGTGCCGCCGTGTCGATCATGTTCATGGCGCTGTTCGGCCAGGACCGTGTCCTGCTGCTGGTCTCGTTCACGGTCTGGCTCGGGCTGTGCGTGTTCACCGCGCAGTATCTCCAGGATACCCGGGCCTACGGGGCGATGCTGTCGGGCTACACGGTTGCGATCGTCGCCCTCGGCCAGATCGACGCGCCACAGGGCACCTTCGATGCCGCGGTGTCCCGCGTGGCCGTCATCGTGCTGGGCATCCTCGTCATCACCTTCATCAACGACGCCCTCGCCTCGCCCAGCACGTGGCAGACGCTGCTGCCGCAATTGCGCAAGGCCTGGGACGACACCCGCGCCTATGCCCGCGAGACCCTGGCGAAGGGCGATCTCGGCGCATCGCGGACCGCCGCGCTGATCCGCACCATCGCGCCGATGCGGGCCGATGCCAGCGCCATCGCGGGCGAACTCGACGACGGACCCTGGCGGGCCGCAGGGGCGCGCAGCTGCATCGCGGCGCTCTACGTCCTGGCGGCGGCGATCCGGGCGGTTGCCGCGGCCGCCGCCTGCCTGCGCACGCGCAGTCCCGCGGTCGAGGAGGCGCTCGAAATCTGCCGTCGCGTCGCCGAGGACCCCGACCCGGAGACCCTGGAGCGGGACGACGCGCGCCTGCGGGAGCTGGTGGACGCCGCGATCCGCGACGGCAACCGGCCCGTCGACGAGGTCGTCGTCCTGCAGCGCGCGCTCGACGTGGCCTGCGCGGCCACCTTCGCGCAGGACGGGATTCAGGCGGTGGCCGATGGGCATCGGCCCCTGCGCGACGCCAGGCTGCCGACGCACCGGGACTTCCCGGTGGCCCTGCGCGGGGCCCTGCGGGTGGCTATCGGCTTCGCCATCACGGCCGCCGCCTTCGTGGCGCTCGGGCTGCCACAGGCGTCCTTCGCGCTGGTCCAGGTCGCGGCCACCGCATCCCTCTCCTCTTCGACGCCGGATCCCAGGAAGTTCGCCAACGGCGTGGTGATCGGGATGACGCTGGCCGCGACGTTTGCGGGCATCGCCCGGTTCGTGTTCCTCGACGGCGTCCAGGGCTTCCCGATGCTCGCCATCGTGATGGCGCCGGTGATCTTCTTCGGCTGCTTCCTGTCGCTGAACCCGAAGACCTTCGGCATCGGCTTCATCGTGATCGTGTTCTTCCCGGTCCTGCTCGGCCCGTCCAACCCCCAGACCTACGACGCCCAGAGCTTCCTGCTGAACGCGTTCCTGGTCGTGGTCGCCGCCATCATCCTGTCGATCGTGGTACGCCTGCTGCTGCCGGTCACGCCGGAGCGGCAGCGGGTCTACGCGCTGGATTCGGCCCAGCGGGCGCTGGCCGACGCCCTGGTCGGAGAAGGCGGGGACGCGACCACCCGCACGAGCCTCAACGCCGACAGGTTGTTCCAATTCGCCGGGTACAGTTCCGGCAGCGGGGCGGTGCGTCGGGCGAGCCTGGCGCATGCCTTCGCGCTGGCCCGGCTCGAAGCCTCGGCCGCGCGGGCCCATGCGGAGCTGCGGCGGCTCTGGGCGGTCGAGCCGCTGCGGGCCGCGATCCAGCGGGCCCGGGCCGGCCTCGCCACCGGTGACGACAGGGCGCTGGAGTGTGCGGCACGGGATCTGATCCGGGCGGCCTCGCAGGAGGACCGGATCCTGCGGCTGACGACCGCCCGGGCCGCCAGCGACCTGGTGACCGCGGCCCGCACCATCGCGCGCCATCGACGCGTCCTCCGGCGCCTCGATATCGCAGTGTTCTGACGCAGGAATTGGCGCGAAACCGGCATGTATGAGGATATCCATATCGGTGGGGTGCTGATCTCCTCCTTCGTCGCCTACGCGCTCGCCGCCTTCGTGATCCTCCTCGGCCTGCGCTGGGTCTTTGCCCGGATCCGGTTCAGCCGCTACGTCGCCAACGCGCCGCTCGCCGAGGCCGGCATCTACGTCTGCGTCCTCGCCCTCCTGATCGCGTTCATCTGATGCCTGCCACCACCGCCGACGAGGACGATCCCAGAGCCGCCCACCGCGAGGAGGCGCCGGGCCCGTCCGATCCGCCGCCCCTCACCGCGCGGCGGGGCCGCGCCGGGAAGCTCCTCCGGCTCGCCGCCACGGGCGTGATCCTGCTCGTCGCCTTCGCGGCCGCCTGGTTCGTGTGGGAGTTCTACGTGGCGGCGCCGTGGACCCGGGACGGCCGGGTCCGCGTGCAGGTCGCCAACATCGCCCCGCAGGTCTCCGGGCAGATCGTGGCGCTGCGCGTGCAGGACAACCAGCTCGTCCGGAAGGGCGACCTGCTCTACGTGATCGATCCGATCGATTTCGAGGTCGGCGTCACCTCGGCCGATGCCGAGGTGAAGAACAGGGAGGCCGACCTTCAGGTGAAGAACGCGCAATCGGCCCGGCGCCAGGCGCTCACCACGGTGTCGACCTCCATCGAGGAGAAGCAGCAATTCGCCGGGACCGCCAAGATCGCCGAGGCGGCGCTCGAGAGCGCGCAGGCGCAGCTGCGGCAGGCCAAGGTTAACCTCGAACGGACCCAGGTGAAGTCCACGGTGAACGGGCGCGTCACCAACCTGCTGATGCGGGTCGGCGACTACGCCCGCACCGGCACCTCGAACATCAGCATCGTCGATACGGATTCATTCTGGATCGACGGCTATTTCGAGGAGACCAAGATGGCCAACATCCATGTCGGCGACGCGGCCGACGTGAAGCTGATGGGCTACGACCCGCATCTCACCGGGACGGTCGAGAGCATCACCCTCGGCATCTCGACGGCGAATGCCGCAGCGAGCACCCAGGGCCTGCCGGACGTGAACCCGGTCTACACCTGGGTGCGCCTCGCCCAGAGGGTCCCGGTTCGCGTCCGCATCGACCGCAAGCCCGCCGACGTGCCGCTGGTCGCCGGCATGACCGCCACCGTGGTGGTGGGCGACGGCCGCGCCCCGATGCCGACGTGGTTCATGGATCTGCGCAACCGGGTCTCCGCCTTCACGGGCTCGCAGACAGACGTCCAGACCGGGGCGCGTTAGGAGCTTCGTTCCGACAGGTCGTTGCCGCCCTATTCGGTCGTGCGCCGCCGTCGCCGTGTCAGCGCTGTGACTCGGTCGCCATCCTGACGGCGAGCGCCGCGAACACCGTTCCCATCACCCAGCGCTGCAGGGTGGCGAACGAAGGCCGATGCGTGAAGAACCTCGCGATCGCACTCGCGGACACGATGAAGATCGCGTTGATCATAAGGCTGATGACGATCTGCGTCGTGCCGAGGACGAGAGCCTGGCTCAGGACGCTGCCGTTTGCGGGATCTATGAATTGCGGCAACAGCGAGAGATACACGATCGCGATCTTGGGATTCAGCAGGTTGGTCAACAATCCCATCGCGAACAGCCTGACCGGGCTGCTGGGCGGCAAGTCTTTGACCTGGAACGCCGAACGACCCCCCGGGCGTACGGCTTGCACGGCGAGCCACAGCAGATATAGCGCGCCCGCCATGCGAACGGCATCGTAGGCATAGGGTACGGCCAGGAGCAGGGCCGTGATGCCGAACGCGGCACACAGCATGTAGACGACGAAGCCGAGTGCGACGCCGCCGAGGGATACGAACCCGGCGGCCCTACCCTGGCAGATCGAACGCGAGATCACGTAGGCCATGTTCGGTCCCGGGGTCAGGACCATCCCGACGGCAACGGCTGCGAATGCGAGCAAGTTGTGTGCGTCGGGCATCTGTCCTGGCTTTCCCACCATCCGGCGACTCGGTGCGAGAGGAAGATACCGCATCGTGCCGCCCGATCGTATGAGCGAACCTCGGTCCTGCCCGTTGGTTCTGCACAGACGCGAGAAGCGCGCCGCCGAGGAGGCGACCATGTTCCGGACCGTGTTCACCGCAGTCGCCGTTTGGTGTGCGGCGGGTCCTGCCTTAGCGGCCCCCGAGAAGGCTGCGGTGTTCGACTTTCAGTTCTCCAACCTCTCCCCCGTGCCGGGCGACGCAGCGGACCGGGCGCGGCTCGAACGCACCAGCGACCAATTGCGCGACCTTCTGCAGACGAAGGGCCTGTTCGTGGTCGTGCCGACCGACCCGGTGAAGGACGAGGTCGCCAAAAGCGCCGACCTGCGCCGCTGCAACGGCTGCGCAGACGCCTTCGCCCGCAAGCTCGGCGCCGACGTGGCGATCACCGGTGAGGTCCAGAAGGTTTCGAACCTGATCTTGAACCTGAATGTCTACGTCAAGCCGCTCTCCGGAAACGCCCCGGAGAAGGCCTACAGCGTCGACCTGCGCGGCGACACGGACGAATCCTTCGAACGCGGCATCCGATTTCTGGTCGAGAACAACATGGGTGCCGGCAAGTAGAACGCGGTCGATCCAGACGGGCACGACGGAAACTTTTGCGGCGCCGTGCGGTGTCCCGTAAGTCTTTGAACCGGCGATGCCGCGTTGCAGCGGGTGCGCGCGAACCCTGAAAATATTAAGCGCGGCCGGACATTGCGTGTTGACGCGCATTCTAAGCCGGCGCAATCTTCGGATGTGTTCAGCAATACCGAACACGAGCCGGATCGACGGCCGGCACATCGGGAATGTGCTGTACCGGGTCGGTTGCCGGAAGCAGGAGGAGACAGGGATGACTCCACCGCAGCGTGACGCCGCCTAGACGGCTTCGGGACAGGTTCGGCCCGGAATCCAGCGGCATCAGACGAACAACCGGACGGAAGCGGCCTCAGGGGCGCAGAAGCGGCCAAGCGATGGTCCGTCTTCGAATGCGCGAAAGGCCCCACTTTGCGCCGCTTCCGCCGCGGTTTCCATTAGATCCAGAACGGTCATCTACCGCCCGGTGTCGCCGCGGCGGGCTTACGTCGTGGTGGGACGACTGCCAGCCCCAATGTCCGCGCCCGAGATGAGGCCGACCGGCCTGGACCTCTCAAGCCAACACACGAGGCCGGGAGACATCGTCCGGCAAGGCGCGCGTCGCAAGACCGGGTGGGGCGCGCTTCGCCGGATTGACCTCAGGCGATGCCGAGCTTGTCCTTCAGCAGCGCGTTGACCGCCGCCGGGTTCGCCTTGCCGCCGGTCGCCTTCATGGTCTGGCCGACGAACCAGCCGAGCAGGGTCGGCTTCTCCTTCGCCTGGGCGACCTTGTCGGGGTTGGCCGCGATGATCTGGTCGATCGCCGCCTCGATGGCGCCGGTGTCGGTGACCTGCTTCATGCCGCGGCTCTCGACCACGGCGCGCGGGTCGCCGCCCTCGGTCCAGACGATCTCGAACAGGTCCTTGGCGATCTTGCCGGAGATGACGCCCTCGCCGATCAGGTCCACGATCGCCCCGAGCTGGTCGGCCGAGACCGGCGTCGCGTCGATCGAGAGCCCCTCCTTGTTGAGGCGGCCGAACAGCTCGTTGATCACCCAGTTGGCCGCGGCCTTGCCGTCGCGGCCCTTGGCGACCGCCTCGTAGTAGTCGGCCGAGGCCCGCTCGGCCACGAGCACGCCGGCATCGTAGGGCGACAGGCCGTAATCGTTCACGAACCGCGCCTTCTTGGCGTCCGGCAGCTCCGGCAGGCCGGATGCCAGCGCGTCGACATAGGCCTGGTCGAACTCGAGCGGCAGCAGGTCGGGATCGGGGAAGTAGCGGTAATCATGCGCTTCTTCCTTGGAGCGCATCGAGCGGGTCTCGCCCTTGCCCGGATCGAACAGGCGGGTCTCCTGGTCGATCTTGCCGCCGTCTTCCAGGATCGCGATCTGGCGCCGGGCCTCGATCTCGATCGCCTGGCCGATGAAGCGGATCGAGTTGACGTTCTTGATCTCGCAGCGCGTGCCCAGCGGCTCGCCCGGGCGGCGCACCGAGACGTTCACGTCGGCGCGGAGCGAACCCTTCTCCATGTCGCCGTCGCAGGTGCCGAGATAGCGCAGGATCGTGCGCAGCTTGGTCACGTAGGCCTTGGCTTCCTCAGACGAGCGCAGGTCCGGCCGGGAGACGATCTCCATCAGCGCCACGCCCGAGCGGTTGAGGTCGACGAAGCTGCGCAGCGGGTCCTGATCGTGCAGCGACTTGCCGGCATCCTGCTCCAGGTGCAGCCGCTCGATGCCGACCGTGATCGACGTGCCGTCGGCCATGTCGACCAGCAC
The DNA here is from genome assembly GCF_008040085.1 of Methylobacterium sp. WL7. Lineage (NCBI taxonomy): Bacteria > Pseudomonadati > Pseudomonadota > Alphaproteobacteria > Hyphomicrobiales > Methylobacteriaceae > Methylobacterium > Methylobacterium sp. WL7. Next base: position 87,349 of record NZ_VRVG01000005.1, read on the forward strand.
CTCGCCCTCGCCGACGATCGGGTCCTTGTACTGCGAGATCTGGTAGCCCTGCGGCAGATCCGGGTAGAAGTAGTTCTTCCGGTCGAACACCGAGCGCAGGTTGATCTGCGCCTTCAGGCCGAGACCCGTCCGCACGGCTTGCGCGATGCATTCGGCGTTGATCACCGGCAGCATGCCGGGCATCGCGGCGTCGACCAGCGAGACGTGGTCGTTCGGCTCGGCCCCGAATTCGGTCGAAGCGCCGGAGAACAGCTTCGCCCGGCTGGAGACCTGGGCATGGATCTCCATGCCGACGATCACCTCCCAGTCGTGCAGGCCGCCCTTGATCAGTTTCTTGGGATCGACAGGTGCGTTCATGGTGGTCCGGGCCGGGATGTGATGCGGTCTCCGCACGATCCGATCCGCAACCTCATCCTGAGGGTGCTGCGCAGCAGCCTCGAAGGAGGGCTCCAGGGATCGCGCGGAGCCTGGATGGCTCCTTCGAGGCCCGCTGACGCGGTCACCTCAGGATGAGGTCGCGGGTGGGATCGCGACCGGTGCCGCGCTCCTACACTTGAAGAACATCTACGGGCCGCGCGCGCCAAGAATCAAGCGCGCCGGGCGATCGTCCGCCGGACGCCGTAGGCGAGCATCGCCCAGAGCAGGGCGGCGATCGTCCGCACCGGGAAGAAGGTCGGCCCGTCGTGCGTGATCGGCGCCGGCCACGGGATGCCGGCCGCGCTCACCGCCCACGAAAACAGGACCGAGAAGCCGAGCGCCGCGATCGCCGCGATGAACACCTTGCCGAACTGGCTGGCGGTCCAGCCGAGATAGACCGCCACCACGATCAGCGCCGGATCGAACGCGGCCCAGATCCAGACCGTCCAGGGATAGAAGGGGACGGTCATGCCCACCAGGGCTCTGGCAGGACGGTCCGGCCGGCGGCCTCCTCGATCACCTGGGCGACCGCGAACAGCGTCTCCTCGTCGAAGGGGCGGCCGATCAGCTGGAGGCCGAGCGGCAGGCCCTGGCCGTCGATCCCGGCCGGCACGGCGATGCCCGGCAGGCCGGCCATGTTCACCGTCACGGTGAACACGTCGTTGAGGTACATCTCCACCGGGTCGGCCGAGGCCTTCTCGCCGATCCCGAAGGCCGAGGACGGCGTGGCCGGGGTCAGGATCGCGTCGACGCCCGCCGCGTAGGCCGCCTCGAAGTCGCGCTTGATCAGGGTGCGGATCTTCTGGGCGCGGACGTAATAGGCGTCGTAGTAGCCGGCCGACAGCACGTAGGTGCCGATCATGATCCGGCGCTTGACCTCGCGGCCGAAGCCGGCGGCGCGGGTGTTCTCGTACATCCCGGCGATATCCTTGCCGGGCACGCGAAGGCCGTAGCGGACGCCGTCGTAGCGCGCGAGGTTCGAGGACGCCTCGGCCGGGGCGACGATGTAATAGGCCGGCAGCGCCGAGGCAGTGTGCGGCAGCGAGATCTCTTTGATCGTCGCGCCGGCATCCTTCAGCCAGGCGGCGCCGTCGTCCCAGAGCTTCTGGATCTCGGGCGGCATGCCGTCGACCCGGTACTCCTTCGGGATGCCGATGGTCAGGCCCTTCACGCCGCGGCCGACCGCGGCCTCGAAGTCCGGCACCGGGAGGTCGACGCAGGTGGTGTCGCGCGCATCCGGACCGGCCATCGAGCCGAGCAGGATCGCGCAGTCCCGCACCGTGCGGGCGATCGGGCCGGCCTGGTCGAGGGAGGAGGCGAAGGCCACGGTGCCCCAGCGCGAGCAGCGGCCGTAGGTCGGCTTGATGCCGACCGTGCCGGTGAAGGCGGCGGGCTGGCGGATCGAGCCGCCGGTATCGGTGGCGGTGGCGCCCAGGCACAGCCGCGCCGCGACGGCCGCGGCCGAACCGCCGGAGGAGCCGCCCGGCACGAGCTGCGCGTCGGACCCCTTCCGGCGCCAGGGCGAGACCACGTTGCCGTAGGCGCTGGTCTCGTTGGACGAGCCCATGGCGAACTCGTCGAGGTTCAGCTTGCCCAGCATCACGGCGCCGTCGCGCCACAGGTTGGCCGAGACGGCCGATTCGTAGTGCGGCACGAAGGTTTCGAGGATCTTGGAGCCCGCCGTCGTGGTGACGCCCTCGGTGCAGAACAGATCCTTGATCCCGAGCGGGATGCCCTCGAGCGGCCGCGCCGCGCCGGCCGCGATCTTTTCGTCCGCTTCATCCGCCATCTTGAGGGCTTGGTCGGGGGTCTCGCGAATGTAGGCGTTCAGCACGCGGGCCTTGGCCATGGCGTCGAGATGCGCCTGGGTCAGCTCGCGGGCCGAGATCCGCTTCGCCTTGAGGGCGTCGCGCGCCTCGGCCAGGGTGAGTTCGTTCGGATCCACGCTGTTCCCGTCCTCGCGCGCCACGGCGCGCATGCCCGCCAGAATGTTTGCTTCGCCGAAGGCTGGATGCAGCCTACTCGACGACCTTCGGAACCAGGAAGTAATTGTCTTCGGTCTCGGGGGCGTTGGCGACCACGTCCGCGGCGCGGCCGCCGTCGGTGACCACGTCCTCGCGCTTCTTCATCGCCATCGGGGTCACCGAGGTCATCGGCTCGACGCCGCTCACGTCGATGGCGCCGAGCTGCTCGACGAAGGCCAGGATGGCGTTCAGCTCACCCTGCAGCGGACCGACCTCGTCGTCGGTGACCGCGATCCGCGCCAGATGCGCGATACGCCGAACCGTCTTCTCGTCGACCGACATGCCGTCCCGTTCGTCCCTGCCCGGGAGGCATCCCCGGCGCCGGCCGCGCTATAGCACTGCGGTTCGACGCGCCGCAACGCGGGCGTTAAAGCCGGTCCACCCCTCACGATGGCGGGCGGGACGCCGGATCAGGTCACCACGTGGTTCGGCGTGACCGACATCTCGATGGTGATGCCGGCCGGGCGAACGGGCCGGAAGACCGATTGCGAGGCTCCGAAGACCAGGACTTCGAAGGCCAGGACCAGCATCCAGCATTGCTTGCGGGTCACGGATCGTTTGCGGCGGAGCGGAGCCGGTGAGCAGGGCTGGCCGATCGTCGTCATGGCGATACCCGGTTTGTGGATTAACGAAGTCTTAACCTACCTATTCGCGAACGGCTCCGGGCGCATCCGGGTCGATCTACGGAGAGCGTTAACGCTGTGGACGGTGGAGTGGCTGTGATGTGGGAGTCGGTGTTCACGAGCCTGTCGGCGGGGTTCACGGCGCGGGGTGCCGACCTCGACCGCGCCGCGGCGGAGCTGGGATTCCCTCTGCCCGCCTCCTACCGCAGCTTCTGCGAGACCTGCGGCATCGGCCTGGCGGGCGGGCAGGTCCGGATCGCCGTGCCGTCGCCGTACGAGGCCAGCGATCTGGCCACCCAGGCCGGGGTGATCGCCGTCAGCGTCGGCAACGCCGTGGCGATGCTGGAGGACGGCGGGGAGCCGCACCGCTTCGATGTCGAAGACGGCGACCCGGCGGTGATCGAGCGCGCGTGCTTCTTCGGCGCCGGCGAGGACGGCAGCTTCCTGTTCTGGGACGTCTCCGGCACCGGCGAGGAATACGACATCTGGCTGCTGGCGCCCGACCTCGAAACGGTGCGGTTCGGCGGCGAGAGCCTGGTCGACTTCTTTACCCGTGTGACCGGACCCGCCGCCGCCCTGGTCCTGGGCCCCGGGGCGGCGCCGCTCCCCGCCCGGTTCGAGGGGATCTCGGAAGCCACGCTGGCGCGGGGCGCCGGGCTGGCGTAGGGCCACGCCATGAACTTCGACGAGATCCGCACCTTCGCGGCCGCATCGCGCGGTGACGCGCGCCTGATCGGGGTCGATCTCGGCACCAAGACGATCGGGCTCGCCCTGTCGGATCTCGGCCGCCAGATCGCGAGCCCCCTCGAGACGATCCGCCGGGTGAAGTTCACCCCGGACGCGCAGCGCCTCGCCGCCTTGTGCCGGCAGCACGCCGTCGGCGGGCTGGTGATCGGGCTGCCCCTGAACATGGACGGCAGCGAGGGGCCGCGGGTGCAATCGACCCGCGCGTTCATCCGCAACCTCAAGCCGATCATCGACATCCCGCACGTCTTCTTCGACGAGCGCCTGTCCACCGCCGTGGTGACCCGGGCGCTGATCGAGGCGGATGCGTCCCGGGCCAGGCGCGGCCAGCTCGTGGACAAGCTCGCCGCCGCCTACATCCTGCAGGGCTGCCTCGACGTGATGCGCAACCTCGCCGATTCCGACGCGGACGCCCTCAGCGACTGAGGAGCGAGACGGCCCCGCTGCCGTGCCGCTCGATCCGGCCGTCGAGCTCCAGCTCCAGCAGCACCGTCTGCACCACCCGGGCGCCGACCCCGGCGCTGCGCGCCAATTCGTCGGTGCCGACCGGGCTCGGCCCCAGCAGGGCGATGATTCTCTGGCGGTCGTCCGCGGGCTCCTCCGGCTCGACCGCCGGCGCGTCGGGGCCCGCGGCCATCCTGGCGCTGCCGTCGAGCAGGTCCGCCCGCCCGTCGAGATCGATCTCGTCCCAAAAGTCCGGTTGCTCGGCGAAGTCCGGCCGCTCCCGCGCGGGGGCCGCGTCGGGATCGGGACCGCGATCGATGATCGGGCCGATCACGGCGAGGACGTGGTCGATGTCGGCCACCAGGGTCGCGCCCTGGCGGATCAGGTCGTTGGTGCCCTCCGCCCGCGGGTCGAGCGGCGAGCCCGGGACGGCGAAGACCTCCCGGTTCTGCTCCAGGGCGTAGCGTGCCGTGATCAGCGAGCCGGAGCGGCGCGCCGCCTCGACCACGATCGTGCCGTAGGCGAGGCCCGAGATGATGCGGTTGCGCCGGGGGAAGTCGCGGCCCCGCGCCTCCCAGCCGATCGGCATCTCGGCCACCACCGCTCCGCCCTCCCCCAGGATCGCGTCGACCAGGGCCGCGTGGCTGGCGGGGTAGATCCGGTCCTGCCCGCCGGCCATCACGGCGACGGTGCCGGTCTGCAGGCTGGCCTTGTGGGCGCGGGCGTCGATCCCCCGGGCGAGCCCCGAGACCACGGCGAGGCCGGATTCGCCGAGGCCCCGGGCCAGCCGCTCCGTGAAGGCGAGCCCCGCGGTCGATGCGTTGCGCGACCCAACGATGGCGATGGCGGGCCGCGCCAGGATCCTGGAGTCGCCGCGCAGGGCGATGAGCGGCGGGGCCGCGTCGGTGGCTTGGAGCAGGCGCGGGAAGTCCGGCTCGCCGGTGGCGAGCAGCCGGCCCCCGAGGCGCGCCAGGGCGGCGACCTCGTCCTCGGCCTGCCTCCGGCTCGGCGGCTCGACGCGTCTGCCCTGGCGCCCGGTCAGGGCCGGCAAGGCTTCGAGGGCCGCGGCCGCCCCGCCGAACCGGTTGATCAGGGTGCGGAAGCTGCGGGGGCCGACGCCCTCGGTCCGGATCAGCCGCAGCCAATCGAGGCGCTGGGCATCGCTGAGCTGCATGGCGCACCCCCGGGATCACGCCGTCGCGCGTGACGGCTCAGCCCTTCTGGCCGATGCGCCCCTCGGTGCCGGCCGCGAGTCGCCGGATGTTGGGTGCGTGCTTCCACCATAGCAGCAGGCCGAGCATCAGGAACAGCACAGCTTGCGTCGGCGCACCGAGCGCCCACAGCACGAGCGGCGTCGCCGCGGAGGCGGCCAGCGCCGCCAGCGACGAGTATTTCAGCGCGAAGGCCAGGCCGAGCCAGATCGCCGCGAAGGCCGCCAGAGCCGGCGGGCTGAAGGCCAGCAGCACGCCGATGAAGGTCGCCACCCCCTTGCCGCCCTTGAAGCCGAGCCAGACCGGGAAGAGGTGGCCGAGGAAGGCTCCGAGGCCGGCCGCCAGCGCCGGACCCTCGCCGAGCTGACGGGCGATCAGCACCGCGGCGGTCCCCTTCAGGGCATCGCCCAGCAGCGTCGCGGCGGCGAGGCCCTTCCGGCCGGTGCGCAGCACGTTGGTCGCGCCGATATTGCCCGAGCCGATCGCCCGGACGTCGCCGAGCCCGGCAAACCGCGTCAGGATGAGCCCGAACGGAATCGAGCCCAGGGCGTAACCCAGGGCAAGGCCGCCGAGGACGGCGGGCGTCGCGAGGTCCGGGAGCGTCATGCCGCGGCCGCGAGATCGTCGAGGGCGTGCACCGTCCGGCCACCCACCAGCGTCAGCACCGCGGCGCCCTGGAGGCGCGCCTCGTCGAAGGGCGAGTTCTTGGACCGCGACTTGAGCCGCCGCTTGTCGAGCACGTAGGGCAGATCGGGGTCGATCAGCACCAGGTCGGCCGGCGCGCCGACCGCCAGCCGGCCCGCCTCGCGGCCGAGGATCCGGGCCGGGTTCACGGTGAGCGCCGCCACGAGCTTGGCGAGCGCGAGGTCGCCGGTGTGGACCAGCCGCAGGGACGCGCCGAGCAGGGTCTCGATCCCGAGCGCCCCGTCGGCCGCCTCCGCGAAGGGCAGGCGCTTGGTCTCGACATCCTGCGGGTTGTGGTCGGAGACGACCACGTCGATCACGCCCTCGTTCAGGGCCTGCACCATGGCGTGCCGGTCGGCCTCGTCCCGCAGCGGCGGCGAGAGCCGGCAGAAGGTGCGGTAATGGCCGATGTCGTTCTCGTTCAGCACGAGGTTGTTGACCGAGACTCCGCAGGTCACCGGCAGCCCGTCCTGCTTGGCCCGGCGCACGATCTCGACCGAATCGGCGGTCGAGATCATGGCCGCGTGGTAGCGGGCACCGGTCAGCCGGACGAGGCGGATGTCGCGCTCCAGCATCACGGTCTCGGCCTCCCGGGGGATGCCCATCAACCCGAGGCGGGAGGCGAGCTCGCCCTCGTTCATCACGCCCTCGGCGACGAGGTCGGCCTCCTCGACATGCTGCATCAGCAGGGCGTCGAAATCCCGGGCGTAGGTCAGGGCGCGGCGCATCACCTGGGCGTTGCCCACCGCGTGCAGGCCATCGGTGAACGCCACCGCGCCCGCTTCCTGGAGCAGGCCGAACTCGGTCATCTCCTTGCCGGCCAAGCCCTTGGTGATGGCGGCCGCGGGCAGGACGTTGACGCACGCGGTGTCGCGGGCGCGGCGAAGCACGAAGTCCACGATCGCCGGGCCGTCGATCACCGGGTTGGTGTCGGGCATGCAGACCAGGGTGGTGACGCCGCCCGCCGCCGCCGCGGCGCTGGCCGAGGCCAGGGTCTCCCGGTGCTCGGCCCCCGGCTCGCCCACGAAGGCGCGCATGTCGATCAGGCCCGGGGTGAGGACCCGCCCGCGGCAATCGATCCGCTTGGCCTCCGCCGGGGCTCCGGGGGCGGCACCCTCCGCGATGTCGGCGATCCGGCCGTCGCGCACCAGCACGGCGCCGCGCGTCTCGCGGCCCGTCGCCGGGTCGAGGAGGGTCGCGTCGGCCAGAAGAATGCTGCTCACAGGGGCGCTCTCGCTGAGGATGCGGGGCCGTCGAGACGCATGGCGAGGCCGGCCGCCGCCATATGGGCCTTGGCCTCGGCGACGCTCGCCTGCCCGAAATGGAAGATCGAGGCGGCCAACACGGCGCTGGCGCCGCCCTGGGCCACGCCGGCCACGAGGTCGTCCAGCCCGCCGACTCCGCCCGAGGCGATCACCGGGACGCTCACGGCGTCGCTGATCGCCCGCGTCAGCGCGAGGTCGTAGCCGGAGCGCGTCCCGTCCTTGTCCATGGAGGTGACCAGCAGCTCGCCCGCGCCCTTTGCGGCTACCAGGCGGGCGAACGCCACCGCGTCGATCCCGGTCGGATCGCGGCCGCCATGGGTGAAGATCTCCCAGCGGGCGGCTTCGCCGGGGGCGGAGACCCGCTTGGCGTCGATCGCCACCACGATGCACTGCGCGCCGAATTTTTCCGCCGCGCGGGCGACGAGGTCCGGATCCTTCACGGCGGCGGTGTTGATCGCGACTTTGTCGGCACCGGCGAGCAGCAGCCCGCGCACGTCCTCGACCGCGCGGACGCCGCCGCCGACGGTGAGCGGCATGAAGCAGGCCTCGGCTGTCCGGCTGACGATGTCGAGCAGCGTCCCGCGGGCCTCGCGGCTGGCGGTGATGTCGAGGAAGCACAGCTCGTCGGCCCCGGCCGCGTCGTAGACCTTGGCGGCCTCCACCGGATCGCCGGCGTCGCGCAGGCCCTCGAAGCGGACGCCCTTCACGACGCGCCCGTCCTTCACGTCGAGGCAGGGGATGATGCGGGTTTTGAGCACAGGATCACCTTCTCAGCCGAGCGTGTCTTCAGAATCGATCGAGAAGAGTCGTGTTGTCAGCTCGTCGCGGCCATAGGGGCACTCTTTCGGGAAGACGCGCAACGGCAAGCCGGTCTCGACCGAAGCTTCGTCTCTGGCATCCCGATAGGCACGTTCCAACGCTTGCGCGAGACGGCTCTTGAGCCCGGGATTATCCGTCAACAGATCGGCCGCCCTATTGCGATGTGTTCGGATGGAGATCATCCAGCTGCGTGTCCTGCGATCCGGCTGATGATCCCATTTCAGCATATGCAGCAGAATTAAACGCCACGCGCTTACGAGGCTATTGAATTCACTGCGGCCCAAACTCTCAATCTCCTCGGCCAGGTTTTCGAGGTCCAGACCGCTGAAATCGCGCGCGCGCAGACGTTTACCCTGCTCCTGGGTCCAGGTATAGAAATCACCCGCGTAGGTAGTCCCGGTCGTGGCGGCGCGGACCGCCACCTTTGCAGCACGCATCGGTGCCTCCCAAGGAATCCTGCAAACAAGTCGTCTTCAAGCAATCCTATCACGCCACCGGGCCGCGCGCCTGCGCGATCGCCGCGAGCGCCGCCTGCGGGTCGATGCGGCCGTCGTAGAGGGCCCGGCCCGTGATGGCGCCGGCGATGAGGGCGCAATCGGGCTGGAGCAGGCGGTGCACGTCGTCGATCGAGGCGAGGCCTCCGGAGGCGATCACCGGGATCCGCACGGCCTGGGCCAGCGCCAGGGTCATCTCGACGTTGAGGCCCTTGAGGATCCCGTCGCGGGCGATGTCGGTGTAGATGATGGCCGCGACGCCGGCATCCTCGAACCGGCGGCCGAGTTCCTCGGCGGTCATGCTGGAGGTCTGCGCCCAGCCCTCGACGGCGACGCGGCCGTCCTTGGCGTCGATGCCCACCGCGATCTTGCCCGGATGGAGGCGTGCCGCCTCCCGCACGAATCCGGGGTCGCGCACGGCGGCGGTGCCGATGATCACCCGGGCCACGCCCTTCGCCAGCCAGCCTTCCAGCGTCTTCATCTCGCGGATGCCGCCGCCGAGCTGCACCGGGATGCCGACCCGGGCGAGGATCGCGTCCACCGCGGCGGCGTTGCGCGGCGCGCCCGCGAAGGCGCCGTCGAGATCGACCACGTGCAGCCAGGGGAAGCCCTGGTCCTCGAAGGTCGCGGCCTGGGCGGCCGGATCGTCGCCGAAGATCTTGGCCTGCGCCATGTCCCCCTGGATGAGGCGGACGCAGCGCCCTTCCTTCAGGTCGATCGCCGGGTACAGGATCACGGGTGGTCGTTTCCTTCTGGCCGAAGCCGGAGCCCGCTCAAGGGCGCCAGTTCAAAAAGTTCGCGATGAGAGCCAGGCCGAGGCGCTGGCTCTTCTCGGGGTGGAATTGCGTGCCGGCGACGTTGCCGCGGGCGACCATGGCGGTGACCGGCCCACCGTACTCGGCCTGCGCGACCACGTCCTCCGGGTGCGCGGCGGCGAGCGCGAAGCTGTGGACGAAGTACGCGTGCAGGCCGTCTTCCCCGGTGGGAATACCGGCGAGCAGCGCGTGGTCGCGGGCGATCCGCAGGGTGTTCCAGCCCATATGGGGGATCTTGAGCGCGGGATCGGACGGGCGGATCGGCGCGACGTCGCCCGGGATCCAGCCGAGGCCCGGCGTGGTCTCGTATTCGAGGCCGCGGGTCGCGAGCAGCTGCATGCCGACGCAGATCCCCAGGAACGGCCGGGCGGCGACCTGCGCCACCTCGGTCATCGCTTCGACCATGCCGGGGACGGCGTCGAGCCCGCGCCTGCAATCCGCGTAGGCGCCGACGCCCGGCAGCACGACGCGGTCGGCGGCGGCCACCACGGCCGGGTCGGAGGTCAGGCGGATGCGCGCGTCGCGCCCGCTCTCGCGGGCGGCACGCTCGAACGCCTTGGCGGCCGAATGGAGGTTGCCCGACCCGTAATCGATGATCGCGACCGTCTCGGTACTCATGCGGGTCTCGACGTGACACTCACCGGGCGATTTCCTGCGCGGGGAACAGGCCGATCACCGGCTCGGTGCGTCGGGTCGGCCCGGCCGGGAACGGCGCCCGCGGCGCCGCCGCGCTGGAATCGAGCCAGCGGTTGAGGGCGCGGGCCTCGGCCTCCTCGGCGGTGGCGGCGATGACGGCATCCCGGGCCGGCCAACCCCGGCGCGCCAGGGTCCAGCGGCGCAGGCTCGAGGCTTCGAGGCCGACCAGCCAGGAAGCCAGCAGCGTGACGAGCGTGGCGATCCCCGGCGGCAACCCCAGCATGTGGCCGATGCCGGCCAGCGCGACGAATCCAACGAGGACGATCAGCGCCGCGATCCATAGGCGGTGGAACAGGAACCACAGAACGCCGAACGCGAAGGCCGGCCAGGCAAAGCCGTCGGGCACGAGCACCGCCCGGTCGAGGCCGACGGATTCGCCCGGCCGCGCGTCGATCGGCAGGTGGAGCGTGTAGCTGCGCATCCGCATGGCGGGTCTCCCGGCTCCGGCACCGTCCCGAAAGGTGTTTTCGGGACGACGCAAACGTAAGGACGAAACGACGGTCTACAGGGAGCCCTTCGTGGAGGGAACGCGTCCCTCCTCGCGGGGATCGATCGCGACCGCCTTCCGCAAGGCGCGGGCCAGGCCCTTGAAGCAGCTCTCGGCGACGTGGTGGGCGTTGTCGCCGTACAGGGTCTCGACGTGCAGCGTCAGCCCGGCATTCATGGCGAAGGCCTGGAACCACTCGCGCACCAGTTCGGTGTCGAACTGCCCGATCTTCTCCACCTTGAACGTGGTGCGGAACACCAGGAAGGGCCGGCCCGAGATGTCGACGCAGACCCGCGTCAGCGCCTCGTCCATGGGCAGGTGGATGTCGGCGTAGCGCGTCACCCCGCGCTTGTCGCCGAGCGCCTTGGCGAAGGCCTGGCCCAACGCGATGCCGCAATCTTCCGCGGAATGGTGCTGGTCGATATGCAGGTCGCCATCGACCTTCACCTCCAGGTCGAACAGGCCGTGCCGGGCGAACAGGTCCAGCATGTGATCGAGGAAGCCGATGCCGGTGGCGATCTTCGACTGCCCGGTCCCGTCGAGGCCGACGCTGACCGCGATGTCGGTCTCGGCGGTCTTCCGGCTGATGGAGGCGCTGCGCATGTGTTTCGGACTTCGTGGCGGGGCGGCCGGGGCCACGAGCGCCTTCTAGTGTGAGTTTCTTTGGAATGGAAAGGGCACGGCCGCCCTATCCGTGCAGGACCCGGCCCGCCACGGCGTCGAGCTTGGCCAGCACCGCAGGGTCGCGGGCGGTCGGCGCGGTCATGATCGCGCCGTCCAGCGCCCGGTGCGAACCCGCCGGGCAGGGTTCGCGCTCGGCCGGGAAATCGCGGGCGAGCCGTGCCACCAGCCGGGCGGCCTTGTCGGCGTTGGCCCTTGCCACCGCGATCACCGCGGCGACGTCCACCGCGTCGTGGCCGGGGTGCCAGCAATCGTAGTCGGTCACCATGGCGATGGTGGCGTAGGTGATCTCGGCCTCGCGAGCGAGCTTCGCCTCGGGCATGTTGGTCATGCCGATCACGTCGAACCCCTGCGCCTTGTAGGCCCGGGATTCGGCGAGCGACGAAAATTGCGGGCCTTCCATGCAGACATAGGTCCCGCCGCGATGGACGGGAATGTCCTCGGCCCTGGCCGCCGCCGCGATGCGCGCCTGCAGGTTCGGGCCGACCGGATGCGCGAGCGAGACGTGGGCCACGCAGCCGTCGCCGAAGAACGACGACGCGCGCCCATGGGTGCGGTCGACGAACTGATCCACCAGCACGAACAGGCCCGGGGGCAGTTCCTCGCGGAACGAGCCGCAGGCCGAGAGCGAGACCAGATCCGTCACGCCCGCCCGCTTCATCGCGTCGATGTTGGCGCGGTAGTTGATGCCCGACGGCGAGAACCGGTGGCCGCGTCCGTGACGGGCCAGGAACACGATCTTGGTGTCGCCGATCCGGCCGATGCGCAGGGCGTCCGAGGGCTCGCCCCAGGGCGACGTGACCTGCTCCTCGCGCACGTCTTCCAGGCCCGGCAGGTCGTAGACCCCGGACCCGCCCATCACCCCGAGCACCGCTGCCGTCATGCCGGTTTCCCTTTTGTGAGCTGCATCCCATCCACCACCGCATCCTGAGGTGCCGGAGCGAAGCGGAGGCCTCGAAGGAGGTCGCCACAACGCGGAGCGATCCCTCGAACCCTTCTTCGAGGCTGCTGCGCAGCACCTCAGGAGGGGGGCGGATGGGATCGGTGTCGCCGAGAGGCCGACAGCCGCGTTCGCCGACCGGTAGCACGCAGTCCCAACGCAAAAAAGATGGGCCCCCCGAAGGAGGCCCACCCGGCAGGATCGGTGAGGCGGCGCCTCAGAAGGTCTTGTGCAGCTCCGGCTGGAGGCCGTGGACCTCGCCGCCGACATCGGCCCAGACCTTCTTCTTCACGTAGTAGAGCAGCCCCGACATGATGATCAGGAACAGGATCACCCGGAAGCCAAGCGCCTTGCGGTCCATCATGTGCGGCTCGGCCGCCCACATCAGGAAGGCCGAGACGTCCTTGCCGTACTGGTCCACCGTCTCGGGGACCACGGGCTGGCCGGCGTCGTTCTTGGCGTAGGTGACCTGCCCGTCGGTGATCGGCGGCGGCATCGCGATGATGTGGCCGGGATAGTACTTGTTGTAGTGGCCGCCATCGGGGACCGTGAAGTCCTTCGGCGCCTCCTCGTAGCCGTTGAGGAGCGCGTGGATGTAGTCGGGCCCCTGCTCGGAATAGCCGATCAGCGGCAGCCAATCGGTCAGGAAGTACAGCGAGCCGCGGGAGAAGGTCCGCGCCTTGGCGATCACCGAGAAGTCCGGCGGTGCCTTGCCGCCGTTGGCGGCCGCCGCGGCCTGGTCGTTCGGGAAGGGCGGCGGGAACGTGTCCGCCGGCCGGCCCGGCCGGTCGAACATGTCGCCGGCATCGTTCGGGCCGTCCTTGACCTGGTAGGTCGCGGCCAGCGCCTTGACCTGCGCGGCCGAGAAGTCCGGACCGCCTTCCTGGGCGAGGTTGCGGAAGGACACCAGCTTCATCGAGTGGCAGGCGGAGCAGACTTCCTTGTAAACCTGGAAGCCGCGCTGAAGCTGAGCTGTGTCGAAGCGGCCGAACGTGCCGGCGAAGCTCCAGTTGACGCGGCCCGGCACCGGACCGCCATGCCCTTCCTGGGCGGAGGCCGGCACGGCGCCGATCAGCAGCGCCGCGAGGGCGGCGGCAGCGGTCGTCGAGAGGACGCGGGTCATCATCATGGTTCCGTCGTCACCCCGTCAGCCTTTGGTGGTCGGAGCGGCGGCGGCGCCCGCCGGCATCCCCGATCCGCTCACCTGTTTGCCCGGCCCGGTCACGCTCTCCAGGATCGAGGCCGGGAGCGCCTTGGGCGTCTCGAACAGGCCGCAGAGCGGCATCACGATCAGGAAGTGGGCGAAGTAGTAGGCCGTGCAGATCTGCGACGCGATCACGTAGCCCCCCTCCGGCGGCTGGGATCCGAGCCAGCCCAGGAGGAAGGTCGCGCCGATGAACGCCCAGAAGAACTGCCGGTAGATCGGCCGGTAGTTGCAGGAGCGCACCCGCGACCAATCCAGCCACGGCGCGAAGGCCAGGATGATCACCGCAGAGAACATCAGGATCACGCCGCCGAGCTTGCTCGGGACGGCCCGCAGGATCGCGTAGAACGGCAGGAAGTACCATTCGGGCACGATGTGCGCGGGAGTCACTGCCGGGTTGGCCGGGATGTAGTTGTCGGCGTGGCCCAGGTAGTTCGGCTGGTAGAACAGGAACCACGCGAACAGGATCATGAACACGCAGGTGGCGAACCCGTCCTTGACGGTGGCGTAGGGGGTGAACGGCACCGCGTCCTTGCCCGACTTGATCGGGATGCCGGCCGGGTTGTTCTGGCCGGTGACGTGCAGCGCCCAGACGTGCAGCACGACGACGCCGGCGATCATCCAGGGCAGCAGGTAGTGCAGCGAGAAGAACCGGTTCACGGTCGGGTTGCCGACCGAGTAGCCGCCCCACAGCAGGGTCTGGATGGTGTCGCCCACCACCGGGATCGCCGCCAGGATGTTGGTGATGACGGTGGCGCCCCAGAAGCTCATCTGGCCCCACGGCAGCGTGTAACCGAGGAACGCGGTCGCCATCATCAGCAGGTAGATGATCACGCCCAGGATGTAGAGCACCTCGCGCGGGGCCTTGTACGAGCCGTAATACAGCGCCCTGAACATGTGGACGTAGACCGCCACGAAGAACATCGACGCGCCGTTGGCGTGCGCGTAGCGCAGCAGCCAGCCGTAATTCACGTCGCGCATGATCTTTTCGACGGAATTGAACGCGCCCGTCGCCGAGGGCTCGTAGTGCATCGCCAGCCAGACGCCGGTGACGATCTGGATTCCCAGGAAGGCGGCTAGGATCGCCCCGAAGGTCCAGAAGTAGTTGAGGTTGCGCGGGACGGGATAGGCGATGAAGGACGAGTGCACGAGCCCGGCGATCGGCAGCCGGGCCTCGAACCATTTGGCGACGCGACTCTTCGGGACGTACGTGCTGGCAGTTCCGCTCATGTCCGCGTCCTTCTCACGCCGCTTCCTTGCCACCCTCGCCGATCCGGATCTTCGTATCCGTCTCGAAGGCGTAGGGCGGGATCGGCAGGTTGATGGGGGCCGGCCCGTGGCGGACGCGCCCGACGGCGTCGAACTGCGAGCCGTGGCAGGGGCAGGCCCAACCCTCGAAGCTGCCCTGGTGGCCGATCGGCACGCAGCCGAGATGCGTGCAGTTGCCGTAGACGATCAGCCACTGGTCGTGGCCCTTCTTGACCCGGGTCGGGAAGGCCGCCGGATCGATCATCGCCGAGAGCGGGACCGCCTCCATGTCGGTCACCTCCTTGGCGGTGAGCTTACGGACGAAGATCAGCTTGCCGCGCCAGAAGACGTTGACGATCTGGCCGTCCTGGATCGGCGTCAGATCGACGTCGATCGGCGCCCCGGCCGCGATCGTGTCTGCGTCGGGCGCCATGGACGAGACCAGAGGCCACGCCGCGGCACCCACACCGACCGCGAGGCCGGCCCCGGTGGCGAGGAACAGGAAGTCGCGGCGGCTGCCGTCCTGAGGGCTGCCCTCCCGGGATGCGGAAGTAGTGGCGGAGGTGGTCGCCAAGATTTGGAACTCCGTGCGTCGGCGTGAGGGCCGCAGGTGCCCTGCCCTGATGTCCCGGCCGTACCGAGATCAAAGCATTATCGTTCTAATCTGAGCAATGAGACCGTCTGCCACCCCCAAGTCAAGCTATGCCGGGAGGCCCGGGGGCGTGCTTAGGTCACGATCGTTGTCATATGTTGCAGGGCAGCGCCCGGCCTGCGCTGCTACGCCACGGCGCTGTCGAGACGGGTCGTTCCGCCGTCGAGGAATCCCCCGGACTGGCGGGCCCAGAGGCCGGCATAGACGCCGCCGCGGGCGACGAGCTCGGCATGCGTGCCCTCCTCGACGATTCGGCCCCGGTCGATCACCACCAGGCGGTCGAGCGCCGCGATCGTCGACAACCGGTGGGCGATCGCCACCACGGTCTTGCCGGCCATCAGCGTGTCCAGTGATTCCTGGATCGCCGCCTCGACCTCGCTGTCGAGGGCGGACGTCGCCTCGTCCAGGATCAGGATCGGCGCGTCCTTGAGCATGACCCGGGCGATGGCGATGCGCTGGCGCTGGCCGCCCGACAGCTTGACGCCGCGCTCGCCGACCTGAGCGTCGTAGCCCCGGCGGCCCTTGTGATCGACGAGATCGGCGATGAACTGGTCGGCATGGGCCAGCCGGGCGGCGCGATCGATCTCTTCCTGTGTGGCCCCGGGACGCCCGTAGCCGATGTTCTCGCGGATCGACCGGTGCAGCAGCGACGTATCCTGGCTGACCATCGCGATGGCCTCGCGCAGCGATTGCTGTGTCACCGTCGCGATGTCCTGGCCGTCCACCAGGATCCGGCCGCTCTCGACCTCGTAGAGGCGCAGCAGCAGGCTCGCGAGGGTGGATTTGCCCGCGCCGCTGACGCCGACGAGACCGACCTTCTCGCCGGGGCGGATCGTCAGCGTGAAATCCTCGATCACGGTGGCGTCGCCGCGCCCGTAATGGAAGCCGACATTTTCGAAGCGGATCTCGCCGCCCGCCACCACCAACTCGCGGGCCTCCGGGGCATCGACCAGCGCGTGCGGGCGCGCCATGGTCTGCATGCTCTCCTGAATGACCCCGACATTCTCGAACACGCCGCGGACCGTCTGCATCACCCAGCCGGACATGGCGATGAGCCGCAGGATCAAGGCGAGGCCGGCCGACGCTTCGCCGGTGGTCATGCTACCGTCGCGCCAGAGAATCAGGCAGGCCGCCCCGGTGGCGACCAGCAGCGCGCTGTTGAGCATCCCGAGTAGGCTCGTCGTCAGGGTCACCAGCCGGAACTGGTAGAGGTAGGCGTCGGTGTGGACCTCCACCGCGTCGCGCACCGTCGCGCGCTCCTCACGGTCGCGGGCGAACAGCTTGACGGTGAGGATGTTGGTGTAGCTGTCGACGATGCGCCCGATCAGGACCGAGCGGGTGTCAGCGGTCTTGTGCGAACGGGTCCGGGCACGGGGCACGAACCACGTCGTGAGCGCGGCATAGGCGCCGATCCAGACCAGAACCGGCAAAGCGAGCCAGGGCGAGATCGACCCGAACAGCCCGACCGCGGTGACCGCGTAGATCGCCACGTAGAGCAGCGTGTCGATGAACACGACGGCGAGCTCACGCACCGCCGGGCCCACCTGCACGACGCGGTTGGCGAGGCGGCCGGAGAAGTCGCCCTGGAAGTACGAGAGCGAATGCCCGAGGGTGTAGAGATGCGCCCGCCAGCGGATCTGGCTGGTCGATTGCGGCACGATCAGCTGGTTGGACAGCACCTCGTGCAGCCAGATCGAGATCGGCCGCACCAGGGCGATCAGCAGGAACACCAGCCCAAGGCCGACCGCATGGTCCGACAGGACGCTGGCCCGGTCGGCCGTGGCCAACAGGTCGATGAACCAGCGCATGACCAGGTAGAGCGAGGCCTCGACGGTCCCGGCCACCACCGCGATGATGAACAGCGCCACCAGGGCGGCCCGGATCGGACGCAGGTAGAAGCCGGCAAATCCCAGAACCGTCTGCGGCGGGGTCCGCGTCTCGTCGAAGGGCGCGAACGGATCGACCCGGCGCTCAAGCCAATTCAGGAACATGTCTTCCGGGCGTAATGCTGGGGGAGCCCATCATGTAAGCGCCGGCCGGCGAGCGCCAAGCGCGCGCGGTCGTCGCGGCGGCCGGGCTTCTCGCAACGGTGCCCCTCGCCAGGACCGGCCGGGCTCGGCCGGTCCCGTTCGCGCGGGTGAGGCTCAGCGCGCCAGGGCGAGCGTCGCACCCGACTTGGTCAGCGCGCCTTCGAGCGCGCCGCCGCCCTGGCGCAGCCGCGCCGCGACGGTGCCGCCCGGCTGGTACAGGTAGACCTCGCCATCGCGGAAATCCCAGGCCGAGACCCGGGCGAGGTCCTTGTTGGGGCAGCCGGAGGCCGAGGCCTTGTAGAGGTCCAGCGCCGGGGCGCTGGACAGGGTCACCTTGCAGCTCCCGCCGGTCGCGTCCCGCGCATCCCAGCTGCCGACCACCGAGGCGCGGCCGCTGGTGACGACGGGCGGCGGGGGCGGCGGCGGTGCGACCGGCTCGGCGATGACCGTGGGAGTGTTGGGCGCCGCGTTGGCCTGGGCGCCGGGCGGCGGCGGCGCGTCGGGGCTTGCGCTCGCGCCCGGCGGGGGTGCGAGTGGCGCCGCCGTCACCGTGCCCGACGGGACCGCCTGGACGGAATCGAGGGGCGCCTGCGACGGAGCCCGGGCCCGCGGGCTTTCCAGGCGGGTGGAGGCGCAGGCGCCGAGGGTGGCGCTCAGGCACAGGGCGGCGAAGGTCGGCAGGCTCGGGCGCAGCATCGGACCACTTCGGATCAGGCTTGGGAAAAGCGCACGGCGGCGCCTTGGCCCCTGACTCGATGGCAAATGCGCTGACGGCAAGGCGACCGCCCCGGCCGCACCCGAGTCCGCTGCGGACGGCGGACCTTTTCGCCCCGGTGTGGCCGGGGCGCCTCAGCTCCGGCGGTCAGACCACCCGCTCGACCATCATCTTCTTGATCTCGGCGATGGCCTTGGCCGGGTTCAGGTTCTTCGGGCAGGTGTTGGCGCAGTTCATGATCGTGTGGCAGCGGTAGAGCCGGAACGGGTCGTGCAGGGCATCGAGCCGGTCGCCGGTGTTCTCGTCGCGCGAATCGATCAGCCAGCGATAGGCCTGGAGCAGGGCCGCCGGGCCGAGGAACTTGTCGCCGTTCCACCAGTAGCTCGGGCACGACGTGCTGCAGCAGGCGCACAGGATGCATTCGTACAGGCCGTCGAGCTTCGACCGGTCCTCGGGGGTCTGGCGCCACTCCTTCTCGGGGGCGGGCGTCTCGGTCTGGAGCCAGGGCTCGATCGCGGCGTGCTGGGCGTAGAAGTTGGTCAGGTCGGGGACCAAATCCTTCAGCACCGGCATGTGCGGCAGCGGGTAGATCCGGATCGCCCCGTCCTTGTCCTTCCGGGACATCATCGGCAGGGCGTTGTCGGGGCTCTTGCACTCCGCGATGCCCATCGTGCAGGCGAGCGCGTTCTGACCCTCGATGTTCATGGCGCAGGAGCCGCAGATGCCCTCGCGGCAGGACCGGCGGAACACCAGGGTCGAGTCGACCTTGTTCTTGATCCACAGCAGCGCGTCGAGCACCATCGGCCCGCAATCGTCGCGGTCGACCTGATAGGTGTCGATCCGCGGGTTGGCCCCGTCATCCGGGTTCCAGCGGTAGATCTTGAAGGTCTGCAGGTTCTTGGACCCCGCCGGCGGCGCCCAGGAGCGTCCCGGCGTGATCTGGGAGTTTTTGGGAAGGTTGAACTGAGCCATTGCGGCGAGCCTTAATCCTGAGAGGCTATGATCAGCGAGCGAAAGCGGAGGCGGCCGGGTTCGACCGTGACGAGCGCGCCGGACGCGAGACCGTCGCCCATGCGATTGATCGCCTGCTCGACGAGGGGGCCGACATGGGCGGACAGGGTGATGTCCGTCCGGAGTTGCACGACGCTCGGCTTCGTGGCGCCCGTGCTCACCAGCAAGGTTCCGAAGTCGAGATCATTGGTGAGGATTGTGCGGTCTTCCGATCGCGCCCAGTCCACGATGTCCTCGTCCGGGGAATCTTCCGGTCCGACGCTCGCCCAATGAACGGCGTCGTGTCCGAGCTTTCCGAGGTAGTCCACCCAATCGGTCGAAAGATTCATGTCGATCACGAACCTCATGCCGCAGGCTCGAGCTCGACGTCGCGCGCTTGCGCGAGCCAAGCGCCGTACCGCATGGCTTCCAGCACATCCTCGTGTTCGAGATAGGGATAGCCCTGCAGCAACTCCTCGATGCTGACGCCAGCGCCGAGGTTGCCGAGGATCATGCCCACCGTCACACGCATCCCCCGGATGCAGGGCTTGCCGCCCATCACCGCGGGATTGACCGTGATACGCGGGAGACCCTTGAAGGTCCGGGTCATCAAGTCATCCTCCAGATGACCGGCAGGCCAGGACCTGCCGGCTTAGCTCTATCAGTACACCCGCGCCTTCGGCTCGATGTACTGGATCTCGTTCGACATCGTATAGGTGTGCACCGGCCGGTAATCGATGTTGACCTGGTGGCGGCCCTCGTCGAGCCAGGAGAGGGTGTGCTTCATCCACTCCTTGTCGTCGCGGTCCGGGAAGTCCTCGCGGGCGTGGGCGCCGCGAGATTCCTTGCGGTTGGCGGCCGATTCCATGGTCACCACCGCCTGGCCGATCAGGTTGTCGAACTCCAGGGTCTCGAGCAAGTCGGTGTTCCAGACCAGCGACCGGTCGGTGATCTTCACGTCGGAGGCGGCGCTCCAGACCTTGTGGATCAGGCCCTTGCCCTCTTCCAGCACTTCGCCGGTGCGGAACACCGCGCAGTTGTTCTGCATAGTCTTCTGCATCTCGGCGCGCAGCTCCGCGGTCGGCGTCGAGCCGTTGGCGTGGCGGAAGCGGTCGAGGCGGTCGAGCGCCTTGTCGGTGGCGCCCTTCGGTAGTTCCTGGGCCCGGCCGTTCGGCTCGACGATCTCCGCGCAACGCTTGCCGGCGGCGCGGCCGAACACCACGAGGTCGATCAGCGAGTTGGAGCCGAGGCGGTTGGCGCCGTGGACCGAGACGCAGGCCGCCTCGCCGATCGCCATGAGGCCCGGCACCACCGTGTCGGGGTTGCCGTCCCGCAGGGTCAGCACCTCGCCGTGATAGTTCGTGGGGATGCCGCCCATGTTGTAGTGCACGGTCGGGATGACCGGGATCGGTTCCTTGGTCACGTCGACGCCCGCGAAGATCTTGGCGGATTCGGAGATGCCAGGCAGGCGCTCGTGCAGGATCTTCGGGTCGAGGTGGTCGAGGTGCAGGTAGATGTGGTCCTTGTTCTTGCCGACGCCGCGGCCGTCGCGGATCTCCATGGTCATGGAGCGCGAGACGACGTCGCGCGAGGCGAGGTCCTTGGCCGAGGGGGCGTAGCGCTCCATGAAGCGCTCGCCCTCGGAATTGGTCAGGTAGCCGCCCTCGCCGCGCGAGCCCTCGGTGATCAGGCAGCCGGCGCCGTAGATGCCGGTGGGGTGGAACTGCACGAACTCCATGTCCTGGAGCGGCAGGCCGGCCCGCAGCACCATGGCGTTGCCGTCGCCCGTGCAGGTATGGGCCGAGGTCGCCGAGAAGTAGGCGCGGCCGTAGCCGCCGGTGGCCAGGATCGTGGTCTGGGCGCGGAACCGGTGGATCTCGCCGGTGGCCTGGTCGAGGGCGATGACGCCCCGGCAGCGGCCGTCCTCGTCCATGATCAGGTCGAGGGCGAAATACTCGATGAAGAAGTCGGTCTGGTTCTTCACCGCCTGCCCGTAGAGCGTGTGCAGCATGGCGTGGCCGGTGCGGTCGGCCGCCGCGCAGGTCCGCTGGGCGGTGCCCTTGCCGTAATCGGTGGTCATGCCGCCGAACGGGCGTTGGTAGATCTTGCCTTCGTCCGTGCGAGAGAAGGGCACGCCCCAATGCTCCAGCTCGTAGACGGCGGCCGGCGCGTTGCGCACGAGGTACTCGATCGCGTCCTGGTCGCCGAGCCAGTCCGACCCCTTCACGGTGTCGTACATGTGCCAGCGCCAATCGTCCGGCCCCATGTTGCCGAGCGAGGCCGAGATGCCGCCCTGCGCCGCCACGGTGTGCGAGCGGGTCGGGAACACCTTGGTGATGCAGGCGGTGCGCAGGCCGGCCTCCGAGCAGCCGACGGTGGCGCGCAGGCCCGCGCCGCCGGCCCCGACGATCACCACGTCGAAGGCGTGATCGTGGATGGTGTAGGCAGGCCCGCTGCCGTTGGTGCCGTTGGCGGCCATGATCGGCTCCTCGAAATGCGTGATGGCGGGGTTCAGGCCGGCTGTCCGAAGCCGATGCGCAGGACCGCGTAGAGGCAGGCCACGGCCACCAGGACCGCGTAGATATTGTTGGCGAACACGGCGGCGATCTTCGTGCCCTGTCCGTGAACGTAGTCCTCGATCACCACCTGCATGCCGATCCGCATGTGGATCGTCACCGACAGGAGCGCCAGGATGAGAATGATCGAGACCAGGGGTTTGGCGATCAGCTGCGTCGCTTCGACGTAGCCCCTACCGGCCATGCTGGCGACGATCACCACGAAGGCCAGCATCAGGACGGCGTTCGCCGCCGCGGTCACCCGCTGTTGCCACCAGTGGCCGGCGCCGTGATGGGCGATCCCGAGGCCGCGGACGCGGGCGCGCGGGGTGCGGATGGAGACGCGGGTGTCCTGGCGGATCTCTTCCTTAGCCATGCCGGCCTCCCCTCAACGGACCAGAAGGGCGACCGCCCAGATGACGATGGTGAGCGCGATGGACCCGACCAGCGTCAGGCGGGCCATGCTCAGGCGCTTCTCCCGGTCGAAGCCGACGCCGGTGTCCCAGACCAGGTGGCGCAGGCCGCCGAGCATGTGGTGCATCAGCACCCAGGTGTAGGCGAACAAGACCAGCCGGCCGATCAACGAGCCGAAGAACCACGCGACGTAGGAATAGGCGGCCGGCCCGGATGCAAGCGACACCAGCCAGATCGCGACCAGCGCAGTCCCGCCGTAGAGCGCGGTGCCGGTAATACGGTGAAACACCGACATCGCCATCGTCCAGGTCCAGCGATAGATCTGGAGATGCGGTGAAAGCGGCTGTGCCACTGTCGGGCGGGCGGTGGGTGCCATTGGGTTGAAGCCTCGCAGCTGCGAACTGGACCGTCTCTAATCTGGTGGTAGCGCTAGTGCCTCCGGGCCCAAGCCGCAATGTGTCATGCTGCGGCGCAATGCGGGGGGCGTGTTGATAGCGCGGCGGATCTGTCACTTGAGTTGGCCCAGCAGGCGCCACCAGGCGTAATCGAGGGGTGATGCGATCACGAGCGAGGCCAGGCCGAAGGCCAGGGTGAGTCGCGTGGCGTCCCGCAGGCGCACGCCGCCGAGTTCGCTGGCGAACACGATCGGGGGCGCCTGGTAAGGGAAGAACAGCGTCGAATAGCCGATCACCTGCACCGACACGACGGCGAGCGCCGACAGGCCGCTGGCCTGGGACATCTCCCCCGCCAGCGCCGTGTAGAGGGCCGGCGCCCCGTTGGCGGTGACGAGCAGCGTCAGGACCGTACTGATGCCGCTCAGCACCGCGAAGTTCTGTGTCGGCGCGTCCGGGGTGAGCGGCGCCACGGCCAGCAGCGCATGGCCGAGCCGTGCCCCGAGGCCGGTCTCGTTCACCAGGGCGACAAGGCCCAGCAAGGCCGCGATGTAGAAGCAGGTCCGCAGGTTCACCTGCTGGAACGACTCGGGCGGCAGCACCCCGACCCGCGGCAGCAGGCAGATCACCGCGGCCGCGAGCCCCACCCAGGCCGGGGCGAGGCCGTGCAGGCTGTCGGTCATCCAGAGCGCCAGGGTGCAGGCGAGGATCAACGCCAGGCGCCGCTCCGCCCCAGAGACCGGCGGCAGCGCCGGGAGGGCCCGCGCGTCGGGGCTGAGCCGGTCGGGGAACAGGCGCACGATCAGCGCCACCAGCATGGCGCCCTTCACCACGGCCAGGACAGGCGCGTGCAGGACGAAGTAGGACAGGTAGGAGAGGTGCAGGCCGAGCACCTGCTCGGCGGAGCCGGCCATGACGAGATTCGGAACGTTGGCGGGCAGGATCGCCGCCGACAGGATCGGCGTCGCGACGCCGACCGCCAGGACCGCGCCGGTCCGCCCTGGCCGGCCCGGCGCCAGACCGAAGCCGTCGCAGAGCGCGAGCGTCACCGGGATCATCAGGGCGATCCGGCCTAGGTTGGACGGCATCACGAAGGCGATCAGGAAGCTGAGGGTCACCAGGCCGGCGATGAAGTGCGCGTAGGAGCCGGACAGGCGTCCGGCCAGCGCGCCGGCCATGCGGGCGCCGAGGCCCGTGCGGGTCATGCCCTGGCCCACGACCATGCCGGACAGGACCAGCCAGAACGCCGACGCCGAGAAGCCCGAGAACACGGTCGCGGCGCTTCCGAGGTGCAGCAGCATCGCCAGCCCGAAGAAGGCGAGCGCGGTGACGATCTCCGGCAGCAGCGCCGTGGCCCAGAGGCCCATGCACAGCACCAGCAGGGCGGCTGTCGCCGGAACGACCGCTCCTCCGCTCATCCGCCCCTCCCGCGCTGCGTGCACGAGCCTGCATGGGCCGGTCTGGAACCGTTCGCAATTCGGCAGTCCGCGACGCAGCCTTCGCGAACCGCGAAGGCTGCCGGGTCCAGAAACCGTCCTCGCGCGTAAAAAAAGCCCGACCGTTTCCGGCCGGGCCTTCATGACAGCGACGGGGCCTGCGGACGGCGTTCAGTAGCCGTAGCCGTAGGTGCCGCAATAGGCCGGATCGTAACCGTAGCCGAAGGCGCCGGTGCAGCTGTCGCCGTAGCCGTCGCCGGCCAAGCCGTATCCGACACCGCCGAGACCGTAGCCGACCCCCAATCCGAGGCCGACACCGGCAAGGCCATAGCCCAGGCCGCGGCCGTAGCCGCCTCCATAACCCCGGCCATAATAGCCGCGGTTGGCAAAGCCACGGCCGACGACGCCGCGATGGCCGATCCGACCGCCGCGTCCGGCATTGGCGAAGCCGCCGCGCTGGAAGCCACCGACTCCGACACCGCGGCCGACCCCGATGCCGGGATGACCGATACCCGCACCGCGGAAGCCGCCGCCGCCCAAGCCTGCCCCGCGGAAGCC
>NZ_VRVG01000060.1:0-31842 GCF_008040085.1 Methylobacterium sp. WL7
GATAGGCGGTGGGGTCCGGGGCCGGCTCGCCCTTGTTGTAGATGTAGTCGAACTCCTCCTCGGGGTCCCGGGAGAAGACGAAGTCGTGGTGGTTCAGGTGCTCGTAGCGCTTGTTCAGGCCGAGATAGAGCACCACGCCCGAGCAGGCCGGCTCGGGGTTCTTCTTCTCGTAGGCCTTGCCGGCGGCGCCACCCACCAACTCGCGGTACGTGCGGACCGAATCCATGTTCGAGATCACGGCGTCGAACGGCGTAATGCCCTCGGCGGTGCGCACGCCCCGGACCGCGCCGTTGGCCGTCTCGATCCCGGTCACCTCGGTGTCGGTCTTGCAGGTCGCACCGAGTTCCTGCGCGAGCTTGGCCAAGCCCTCGGCCACCGCGCGGGTGCCGCCCATCGGGTACCAGACCCCGTCCGCCGTCTGCATGTGGGCGATGGCGCAGAGCACCGCCGGCGCCCCGTAGGGCGAGGAGCCAACGTATTGCACGAAGTGGTCGAGCATCTGCGCGAGGCGCGCATCCTTGACCTTGCCGCGGATCGTCGAGGCGACCGAGGCGTGCATCCGCAGGGACAGCACGTCGCGCAGGGTGCCGGGGTTCATGTTGGCCCGGATGTTGATCGTGTCGAACAGATCCTCGACCGGCTTCCAGAAGAAGAATTTTTCGGACACGCCGTGGAGATGTTCGGAAATGGAAAGGAACTTCTTGTAGCCGTCGCCGCTGCCGGGGGCGAAGCGGTCCATGTCGCCGGCCATCCGCTCGATATCCTGCATCAGGTCGATGCGGGAGCCGTCGTCGAAGAAGCAGCGCCATTGCGGGTCGAGGCGGCGCAGGTCCATGTAATCGTGGACCGAGCGGCCGGCCTCGGTGAAGATCCGTTCCAGCACCCGCGGCACCGTGAGGATGGTCGGGCCCATGTCGAAGCGGAAGCCGCCTTCGTGCAGCACCGCCGCCTTGCCGCCGAGCCAGCCGTTCTTGTCGTAGACCGTGACGCGGTGGCCGCGTGCCGCAGCCACGCACGCGGCCGCGAGTCCGCCGAGCCCGCTGCCGATCACGGCGACCGTCGAATCCTGACTCATCCTGATAGGTCGCTCCCCGGGCCCGTCAGAGCGTTGCCCGCATTGCGAAGCTAGACGCGAGGCCTCGCGGGTCAACGCGCCACCCGGTCGCGGTACCGGCCTGTCAGGCCTCGTTTGGGGACAGCTGGGCCAGGAAGTTACCGATCTCGCGACGGCGCAGGGGCGCGTCGAGCACCTCCGGGCCGAGGCCGTGGCGCCAAGCGAGGCGCCGCGCGGCCTCGAAATCGTCGCCCTGAAGGCCTGCGATCTCGTCGGCATAGGCCGCCACCGCGTCCGGGTCCGCGGCGAAGCCGGCCTCGACGATCGCGGTGTCGCAGAGGCGCAGCATCGCGGCGACCTCCTCGAGGTCGAGTTCGGGGTGGTACTGCGTGCCCCAGAACCAGCCGGCCCCGTGCCGGATCTCGATGGCCTGGACGCCCAGGACCCGGTTTCCCGCCAGTACCCGCGCCCCCGGGGGCGGCTCGAGAACCGCGTCCGAGTGGATCGCGGGCGCGTCCCAGACCGCCGGGCGGCCGGCCAGCAGCGGATGGCTCCGGCCTTCCTGGGTTGGGGTGATCGCCCGGGCGAAGCCGTATTCCGGTCCGCGCGGATTCTCGGCCGCGTGCCCACCGGCCACGGTGGCGGCGACCTGCACGCCCCAGCAGGATCCGAACACCGCGAGCCCCGCCTCCAGGGCCGCCCGCATCAGATCGAGCTGGCGGGTCACCGCCGGCGTGCCCTCGGAGACCTTCAGGGTCGAGCCGGTGAAGATCAGCCCGTCGAAATCCGACAGGTCCTGCGGCAGGTCCGCGTCGGCATCGGCCGGGTTGAGGAATCGACACGCCGTCTCGGGGGCGAAGTCGTGGACCACCACGGCGTAGGATTCGGCCGAGGTCCGGCCCGTCGCCGCGACATGCCGCCCGCGGGCGGCCCGATCGTTGCCGTCGGCGATGAGCAGGCGGAGCATGGCGTTCTCACTTTGTACGGGTGCGGACCCTGCCCGAACGGCCCCGCCTTGTCCGGGGACGGCTGGTCGCAGGTGCGGAGCGGATCGTCGCGGCGTCGTGGGCGGATCAGACGGTCCGCCGCGACACCAGGCCGAGCGCCAGCCCCAGCCCACCGAGCGTCAGCGCCGCCAACACCGCGAAGGCCGGCACGGCGGAGCCGAAGCCCTCGCCCAGGGCGTTCTGATAGGCCTCGATCGCCCAGGCGTTCGGGGTGAGCCAGCCGGCTTGTTGCAGCCACGGCGGCATCAGGAAGCGCGGCACCATCGAGCCGCCGACGGCCGAAAGCAGCAGCACCCCGAAGGTCGAGGCGAGGTGGGCCTGCTGGCGTGAGGCGGCCAGGGCGCAGGCGGCGAGCGCCAGTCCCGCAGCCATGGCCGAGACCAGCAGGCAGGCGGTGAGGAAGGCGCCCCAATGCGGGCCGATCTCGACGCCGTAGAGCAGCCCGGCCGCCAGGAAGATCAGCCCGGCCTGGACCATGCCCTGCAGCGTCAGAAACCCGAACTTGCCGAGCACGACCACCGGCAGGCCGCCGGGTCCGGCCATCAGGCGCTCGGCGATGCCGGTTTCCCGCTCCTCGACCAGCGAGAGCGCCCCCTGCATCGCGGCAAACAGCAGGAACACCGCGGTGATCGCGCCGGCGTAATAGCTGACCCGGGCATTGGCGGTGCCGGCGGCGGTGCTCCGGCGCTCGACCAGCGAGGCGAAGCTGAACGGCTCCTTCCTGGCGCGCTGCTCGGCGAAGGCCTCGTCGAGGAAGCGCCGCTCGTCCGGGCCGATCTTTCCGGTGCGCTCCACGTCGGCGACGATGCGCGAGAGCACGACGTCGGGCAGCGCCTCGTTCAGCACGCGCTGCAGCTGGCCCAGCGCGATCGGGGTCGCGAGCGCCTTGGCGGGGTTCTCGACCAGCACCACGGGCTGGTCGGCGGGGCCGGGCGGGGCATCCGCCGGGGCGGCGATCAGGTCGCCCCGGAGCGCCAGGGCCACGTCGACCGCGCCGGAGCGCACCGCCCGGGTCACCTCCGCCAGATCGGTTGCCGGCAGGCGGGTGACGCGCAGGGACGGGTCGGCCACGAGGGCGTCGGCAAGGCGCTGCGTCGCCGCCGTCCGGGCGAAGTCGGCGAGCCCGAGATGTATGCGGATCCGGTCGCCGGTCGCCCCGGAGAAGATCGCTGCGAAGATCGAGAAGATCACGGTGGGTAGCACGAAAGCCATCACCAGCGCGGCGCGGTCGCGCAGGAGGCTCAACGCCATCACCCGGAACGCGGCGCCGATCATCCGGCGGCCCCCGCCCGGCGCGGCTCGGAGGCTGCGCGGTCCGCGACGTCCCGGGGCCGGATCGCGTCGAGATACAGGGCCTCCAGCCGCGGGGCGCGGACCCGCACCTCGGCCACCGGAACCCCCTGCGCCCGAAGCGCCCCCAGCAGGGCGGCGCCGTCGAGGCCGGAACGCTCGACCGAGCGCCAGACCAGCCCGTCCGGCTCGGCGGGCACGAAGCCGCCGCGGCGCAGCACGGTCTCCGCGACCGCATCCGCCGGGAGGGCGAGGCTCAGCTCCCGTTCCGGCGCGCCGACCCGCAGCTGCGCCAGCAGGTCGGCGAGACGCCCGGCGCGCACGATCCGCCCTTGCGCCAGGAACGCGACCCGGGAGGCGAGCCGCTCGGCCTCGGCGAAATCGTGGGTGGCGATCAGGATCGCGGTGCCGGCCGCCTTCAACCGGTCCAGGACCGCGTGGATCGCCGCCCGGGCGGCGAGGTCGACGCCGCTCGTCGGCTCATCGAGCAGCACGAGGCTGGGCCGGTTCATCAGGCTCGCCGCGATGTTGACCCGGCGCCGGTAGCCGCCGGACAGGATTCCCACCGGGCGATGCGCCACGTCGGCGATGTCGGCCATCTCCAGCGCCGCCGCGACGGCCTCCCGCCGGTCGCGCCGGGCCACGCCCGCGAGCTGGCCGAAGACGCCCAGGTTCTCGGCGACCGTGAGGCGGGGGTAGAGGGCGATCTCCTGGGGGACCCAGCCGATGCTCCGGCGGGCGCCGCCCGCTCGGAACGGGTCCGCGCCGGCCACCCGTACGGTCCCGGCGCTGGGCGCGAGGCGGCCCGCCACGAGACGCATCAGCGAGGACTTGCCGGCCCCGTTCGGGCCGAGCAGCGCCAGGGTCTCGGCCGCGTCGAGGTCGAGATCGACCTGTTCCAGCACCCGCCGCCCGCGCAGGTCGAGGCCGACACCCGCGATCCTTACGAGGTTGCCGTCCACCCCGTCACCGCCGCGGCAGGGCGCGGGCGAGCCGTACCCGCACGGCGGCGCCGGGCTCCTGCAACGCGAACGCCGCGTCGGAGAAGTCCGGCCGCCCCCGGCGCGCGACGGCGCCGGAGAAGCCGTAGGGCTCGAGCGGCAGGCCGAGCCCGGTCCGGTCGAGCCGGCCGTTGCCGTTGCCATCCTGGAAGGCCGCCACCGCGTAGGCGCCCGGGGCCAGATCCCGGAAGGTGAACAGCGCCCGGCCCCCGGCGGCCGAGGCTTCGTCGCCTCGGGTACAGAACGGTTCGGACAAGCCGCCCTGACACAGGGCTACCCGGACCGGGCCGCCGCCGGGTTCGATGCCGTCGACCTCCACCTGCAGGGTCGCGGCCATCGCAGCCGACCCGAACACCACAGCGAGGGCGCAGAGACCCGCCGTCAGCGTCACCCGGTCCGGCGCGCCGATCACGAAGCCTCGCCGGAGGTCGCCAGCGGCGCCGTGTCGGGGATGCCGGCCTGGGCGGCGGCGCGGGCACCGGCCAGCTCCTCGATCAGCAGCCGCGCGGTGATGCGAGCACCCTCGTAGATCACCGGCAGGCCGGAGCCCGGATGGGTGCCGCCGCCGACGATGTAGAGCCCCGGCCCGAAGCGGTTGTGCGGCCGGAAGTACAGCATCTGCATCAGGTCGTGGGCGAGGTTGAAGGTGGCGCCCTCGTGGACCGCGAAGTCCTCTTCCCACTGGGTCGGGTCGATGATCCGCTCGTAGCGGATCCGGGACTCGATGTCCTCCAGGCCCAGCCGCTTCAGCCGCTCCAGGATCAGGGCGCGGTAGCGCTCCCGGGTCGCCGCCCAGTCGATCCCGGCCTTGAGGTTCGGCACCGGCACCAGGACGTAGAGGGCGGTGTGCCCCGCCGGCGCCATGCCGCCATCGGTATAGCCGGCATGCTGGACGTAGAGGGAGGGCTGCATCGGCAGCGTCCCCTCGGTGATCTCCCGGATGTTGCGCTCGTAGCCGTCGGCCAGGAGGATCGTGTGGTGCCCCAGGCTGTCCGGCACTTTCCCTTCGATGCCGAGATACAGCATGAAGGTCGAGCAGGAGAGCCGGGCCTTGTGGATCTTGGCGTCCCGCCAGCGCGGGCGGTGCCGCTCCGGGACCAGGGCGCGCACCACCTTGGCGAAGTCGCCGTTGATCAGCACCGCGTCGGCGTTGAAAGTCTCGCCGTCCACCACCACGCCGCTGGCGCGCTTGCCGTCGAACACCACGCGCTCGACGTTGGCATTGAGCCGGAGATCGACGCCCATGCGTCCGGCAAGGCCGGCCATCGCCTCGGAGACCGCGCCGCAGCCGCCGACCGGGTGGTAGACCCCGTGCTCGTATTCGAGGAACGACAGGATCGTGAACAGGCTCGGGCAGCGGAACGGCGACATGCCGAGGTATTTGGTCTGGAACGAGAAGGCGAGGCGCACCCGCGGATCCGCGAAATAGCGCTTCAGGTCGCGGTCGACGCTGCGGCCGGGATGCAGGTGCGGCAGGGCGGCGAGCATCGCCGGGCTCGCCATGCTGCGCAGGGTATGGAAGGCCTGCTGGAGGATCGGCTTGAAATAGTCCAGCTTCGTCCGGTTCTCGCTGAAGAAGGTCTTGACGTTCTTCGCGTCGTCGGGCGCCAGGCGGGCGATTTCCGTCTCCATCCGGGCGATGTCGCCGGTGGCGCGGATCGTGCCCGTGATCCCGTCCTCGCCCTCGAACACCAGATGGTACTGCGGATCGAGCCGCTCGAGCTTGACGTGGTCCTCGAGACGCTCGCCGCAACTCGTGAAGATGTCCGCGAGGATCTGGGGATAGAGGAAGAAGGTCGGGCCGATATCGAACTTGTAGCCGCCAGGCGCGGTGACGGTCTTCGTGCGGCCGCCGACCTGCGCGTCCTTCTCGAACAGCGTCACGTGGATCCCGGCGCGTGCCAGGAGCAGGGCCGAGGCCAAGCCGCCGGGACCGGCGCCGACCACGGCCACACGGCGTCCGGTCAGCGCTCGCAAACCATCCCCAGACTGAAGCAACGCCGACGACTCCCCTCGCAACCCGCGAACCTTATCGGCCAAGCTAGCCTCGCAACGCTCCACGGCAATTGCAGCCCTTTGTCGCGCGTTCGGAGCCGGACGGAAAGGGACGGCCTCAACCGGCGGTGACGAGCCGTCCCTGGCCGCGGGCGATCGCCTGCAGGGCGAGCCCCGCGGCGGTGGCGACGTTGAGCGAATCGAAGCCCGGGGCCATCGGGATCCGCACCGGGCGGGCCCGGCCGAGCGTGGACGCATCGAGGCCCGGTCCCTCGGTCCCGAGGATCAGCAGAACGCGGGTGGGCGCGGGGATGGCGTCCAGCGATTCGGTCGCCCCGGGGCTGAGCGCCAGGGCTTCGAGGTCGAGCGCGCGGGCGAGCGCCAGCCAGTCCTGCCCGGGGGTGAGCCGCGCGAAGGGCTGGATCAGCGCGGCGCCGGCGGAGACCCGGATGCTCTTGCGGTAGAGCGGATCGCAGCTGGCGGCATCCAGCAGCACCGCGTCGGCCCCGAAGGCGGCGGCGTTGCGGAAGGCGGCGCCGACATTGTCGTGATTGGTAAGGCCAGCCAGCCCGAGCACCAGCGCCGGAGCGGGGGCGGGCGGCACGAGGTCGGCGGGGTCGGGCTCCGATCCGCGCAGGCCCACCGCCAGAACGCCACGATGGATCGGGAAGCCGGTCACGGTGCTCATCACCGCCTTGGCGGCGAGATAGACCGGCGGCCTGTCCGGGCAGGCGGCCACGTCCGGGGCGAGGCCCGGCCAGCGCTCCGGGGCGAGCAGGATCGATTCCGCCCGGAACCGGGCCCGCGGGCCGAGCAGCAGCCGCAGGGTGACCTCGCCCTCGGCGATGAAGCGCCGGGAGCGGCCGACGAGGTCGCGCTCCCGCATCTTCGTGTAGGGTTCGAGGCGCGGGTCGTCCGGGTCCGCGACGGTCTCCGCGGCGACCGTCTCCCCGGCCCCGCCCATGTCAGCTCTGCTTGCGCTCGGCGCGGACGGCCAGCGGGTCGGCCTCGGCCTTGGTCGGCACCTTCACCAGCGCCTCGCCGTCGAGGACGGTCTCCCCGGCCACCGAGCAGCGGCAGGCGAGGCGGGCCCGGCGCCGCTCCGGCATCAGCTCGGCGACCGTGACGGTGACGTCGACGATGTCGCCGATGCGCACCGGCGCGCGAAAGTTGAGGGTCTGCGAGATATAAACGGCCCCCGGACCCGGCAGGCGGGTGCCGAGCACCGCCGAGATCAGCCCGGCCGTATACAGGCCGTGGGCGATGCGGGTGCCGAACGGCGTGCGGGCGGCGAAGTGCTCGGACAGGTGGATCGGGTTGCGATCGCCGGTGATCTCGGCGAATCCGACGACGTCGGAGGACGCGATGGTCTTCGAGAGGGTTTCCGACAACCCGACCTCGAGATCCTCGAAATAGAGCACGCGCAATTCGGGCAGCATGGCTCGGCAGACCTCCGGTTCCGGCCGGTCGCAACTCTGGCGCGGCCGGCTCAACAAGACCGCGTCGCACGATCGCGCCGCCGAATCCACCCGGACGAAGGCGCAAGATCCGTGAACTTTCTTGAGGCGCGGACAGGGTTTTCTCAACAGCGGCTCGACAGGCGCGCCGCACTCGGCGATGACGCGCCCCGTGACCGCTGAACCCGCCGCCCGTCCCGAGCCGCCCGCCCTGCGCCCGGTCGTCGCCCGCGTGGCGGCGCTCAACCTCGGCTATTTCGGCATCGAGATCGCGGTGGCGCTCGCCATCGGATCCGTGGCGCTCATCGCCGACAGCCTCGATTTCCTGGAAGACGCGGCGATCAACCTGCTGATCTTCGCCGGCCTGTCCTGGAGCGCGCGCAACCGCGCGCGGCTCGGCACCGCGATGGCGTTCATCCTGCTCGTGCCGGCCCTGGCGACCGCCTACGCCGCCTATGAAAAATTCGCAGACTTCGTTCCCCCGGCGGCCCTGCCGCTGACGCTGACCGGCCTCGGCGCGCTCGCGGTGAACCTCACCTGCGCGCTGATGCTCGCCCGGCACCGGTCCGGCTCGGGCAGCCTGACCCGCGCGGCCTATCTCTCGGCCCGCAACGACGCCTACGCCAACCTGGCGATCATCGCGGCCGGGCTGGTCACCGCCCTCCAGCCGAGCCCCTGGCCGGACCTCGTCGCGGCGGCCGGCATCGCGATCCTGAACGCCGATTCCGCCGCCGACATCTTCCGGGCCGCCGCGGCCGAGCGCCGGGCGGCTGCGAAATAGGCATCTCCATGCGCATCTTCCCCATCTCCGATCTCCATCTGGAGCGGCGGCGGCTCGACCTGATCGCGCTGCCCGAGGCGCCGTTCGACCTGCTCGCCTGCCCGGGGGACCTCTACGAGGGGCATCCCGAGCGGGGGCTGGCGGCTCTGATCCACCTGGCGCAGGGCAGGCCGATCGTCCTGGTGCCGGGCAACCATGAGCGCTACGCGCCCACCGGCGACCCGCGCACCGCGCCGGAACTCCTGGCCGCTCTGGAGGCGGAGGTCGCCCGGGTGAACGCCCTCGGCGCCCGCATCCACCTGCTCCAGGGCGCCGAGGCCTGCGTGATCGACGGCGTGCGCTTCGTCGGCACGACCCTGTGGAGCGACTGGCGCCTCGCCGGCCGCTGGCTCGCCGCGGACGCGCCCGGGCGCCCGGACGATCCGATCGCCTTCGCGGCCGCGCGCATGACCGATCCGGTGACGGGCTCCCGGGAATATCTCGGATCGATCCGCAAGGCCGACGGTGCCGCCTGGCAGCCCGCCGACGCCATGGCGGCGCATGTCCGGGAGCGGGAGGCGCTGCACGCCGCGCTCGCCCGACCGCACGATGGCCCGACCGTGGTGGTCACCCACCATCCGGCCAGCCCCCTGGCGGCGGACCGGTACCGGGACCAGCCCGGCGTGCCCTGGTGGGTGCCGGCCTTCTACGCCAGCACCGCGCTGGACGACCTCCCCGATGCCGCGCGGCCGGAAGCGTGGATCTCGGGCCATTTCCACGCGGGCCATGACCTGCGGATCGGCCGCTGCCGCTGGGTCTCCAACCCGGTCGAGGGCCAGGGCTATCGGGCGGATTTCAGCGTGACGGTCGAATAGCGCGACCGCGATGGCCGAAAACGGGTGCGGCCGATTTAGTCCCGGCCAAGAGGCCGCGCATGTCGAGTGCGTGTCGTTCCGCACGGCTTGGCCGTAGAGCCGGGATGCAGGCGGTTCGACGGATCGTCCTACCCTGATCAGCCCCGCGTTCCGGGGCTCTGAATCGGGGTTATAATGACCGGATTTGGCCTGGGATTACGCGGGATCGCGTCGGCTGCACTTGCCGTCTACAGCGTGGGGGCGGCGGCACCCGCATACGCTGCTTCCGCGGCCCAGCCCGGGCAGACGATCGGCCTGCCGGTGGGTGCGCAGCTCCCCGTAGGATTGTACTTCGTGAACCTGTCGAGCTTCGGCACGCGCAGCGCGCGGCCGGGCGACACCGCGACGAACGTCAACCTGCCGACCTTCGCGTGGGCGACGCCGTGGGACATCGCGGGCGGGCGCCTGCAGTTCTTCGTCACCCAGCCGGTGGTGGCCGCCACCCTCCAGGGCGCGCCCTACCAGAGCGGCATCGGCCAGCCGCTGCTGGCGGCCCAGCTCGCCTGGGATCTCGGCCACGATGTCGGCGTCAGCTATTTCTTCGGCGGTTACCTGCCGATCGAGACGCGCTTCTTGACCCAGTCTGCGTCGCTGACCCATCGATTCGCGATCAGCTACACCGGCCAGGATTGGAACCTGACGGCGAACCTGCTCCACGGGATCTTCCTCGAGACGCGCTCGCCCTTCGGCGCCCTCTATCCGGACTACCTGAACCTCGACCTGACCGCGGCGAAGAGGTTCGGCAAGTGGCAGGTCGGAGCCGTCGCGTTCGGATCGAGCGACCTGCCCACCGGCGTGTCCAGCTACCGGCCGCAGGGGCAGATCGCGGTGGGCGGCCTGGTCGGGTACAATTTCGGGCCGGTCAACCTGCAGGCCTACCTCACCCGCGACGTCGCCCAGCGCAACTACCGCGGACGCGAGACCCGCGGCTGGCTGCGGGTGATCGTACCGCTCTACCAGCAGGACCCGAACGAGGTCGAGCCGAACCGCACGCTGGTGACCCGCCGCCAGGCCGAGTAGCCGGGGCGCTGTCCTGTGCGGGGTACGATGTTCACAGAGCGCTGCCGGATTTGGGCCATCGCCGAACCCAGGCGCGTCTCCCTCCCCCGCTGAGGGGGGAAGGGGGACGCACGTCGTGAGCCCCCAGATCTTCCGTCAGTGGTGACGTGACCGCGGCCCGGCGCTCGTCAGCCGTGCACCAGCACGTTGCGGAACTGCCAGGGATCGCTGGTGTCGATGTCCTCTGGGAACAGGCCCGGGCGGTCGGTGAGCGGGGTCCAGTCGGTGTAGACGCCCACGACCGGGCCGAGATACGGGGTCTGGACCTCTAGGCAGCGGCGGAAATCCATCTCGTCGGCCTCGACGATGCCGGCCTCCGGGTTCTCCAGGGCCCAGACCATGCCGGCGAGCACCGCCGAGGTCACCTGCAGGCCGGTGGCGTTCTGGTAGGGGGCGATCCGACGGGTCTCCTCGATGGAGAGCTGCGAGCCGTACCAGTAGGCGTTCTTGGCGTGGCCGTAGACCAGCACGCCCAGCTCGTCGATGCCGTCGACGATCTCGGTCTCGTCGAGGATGTGCTGCTCGTCCTGAACCTTGGCGGCCTTGCCGAACATCTCGTGGAGCGAGAGCACGGCGTCGTCGGCCGGGTGGTAGGCGTAGTGGCAGGTCGGGCGGAAGACCGGCTTATCGCCCTCGCGCACCGTGTAGTAGTCGGCGATCGAGATCGCCTCGTTGTGGGTCACAAGGAAGCCGAACTGCGAGCCGGCGGTGGGGACCCAGCTCCGCACCCGCGTGTCGGCGCCCGGCTGCAGCAGGTAGATCGCGCAGCGCGAGCCCTTCTCCTGCTCGCGCGCGTTGGCGGGCATCCAGGTCTCGTGCGTGCCCCAGCCGAGCTCGGCCGGCTGGTTGCCCTCCGAGACGAAGCCCTCGACCGACCAGGTGTTGACGAACACGCCCCGGGGCTTCGGGTTCTTGGCGCGCTGGGTGTCGCGCTCGGCGATGTGCACGCCCTTTACGCCCAGGGTCTTCATCAGGTCGGCCCAGTCGGCGCGGGACTTGGGCTCGGGCGTGGTGACGCCGGTATCCTTGGCGATGTTCAGGAGCGCCTGCTTGACGAACCAGGAGACCATCCCGGGATTGGCGCCGCAGCAGGAGACCGCCGTGGTGCCGCCCGGCTTCTGGGTGCGGGCGTCGAGGATGTCCTGGCGCAGGGCGTAGTTGGTGCGGTCGCCCTGGCTGCGGTCCTTGTCGAAGTAGAAGCCCGGCCAGGGCTCGGCCACCGTGTCGATGTAGAGGGCGCCGAGTTCGCGGCACAGCTCCATGATGGCCCGCGACGAGGTGTCGACCGACAGGTTCACGCAGAAGCCCTGGCCGCCGCCCTCGGTCAGCAGGGGGGTGAGGACGTCGCGCAGGTTCTCCCGCGTCAGCGCCACCTTCTCGAAGCGCAGGCCGTGCTTCTCGGCGAGCGCCCGGTGGGTGTCGACGGGGTCGATCACGGTGAAGCGGGCGCGGTCGTATTCGAAGTGCCGCTCGATGAGGGGCAGGGTGCCCCGGCCGATCGAGCCGAAGCCGATCATCACGATGGGGCCGCTGATGCGGCCATGGATCGGGTGACGGGACGGCTGGTCGGTCATGCGGAAGGTCCTTGTCTGGCGGACGCCTGAGGTCCGCTGTTCGGCTCGCGAGCGGGTTATGGCGCGCGTGTGACAGTGGGGCGACAGGCACGCGCCGCGCGGCCTGCGCCGGCGCGTTCGCCGAATCCCATCGTCGAGAAGGCCGCTCAATGGCCGTTCGCCAGACGACGGTCAACTGCGCTGCACCATGGACGGTTAAAGCGCTCTTGATGGCGCCGGGTCGGCATCATGTTCGCAGTGCATGTGGCCTGCGCGCAAAGGCGTGTGGCAGGCGGCGGTCGCATGGCTCATATTGCGTTGCAGCAAAGGCCTCCCGACAAGATCAATCAATCGAGGCCGAGGAAACGTCCGGGATCCTGATCTTCGGAGTCGTCATGCTCGCTTTCATCGCCACCCGCATTCCCGGCCCGGTCGCCGAGACCGCCGACCGCGATCCCGGCATCCTCACCCTCGTCTTCTCCCTGGCCCGCGCCGTCCGCACTGGAGCCGAGGCCGCCTTCGCGCGCCGCTGCGCCCTCGCCGAGGCCGCGGGCGGACCGAACCCGCTCTGAGACGTGGCGACAGCACGGACCTGCGTCGCCGGGTGATTGCCTCGCCCCGATTGGGACGTTAGGCGGCTTTGCCGTCAATGGCCCTGGGGGATCGTGATTCCATGTCGACGTTTCGAGCGGTCGTTCGCTTCAGTCTGACCGCGACGCTGCTGCTTGCCGTCCCGTTCGCGTCGCCGCGGGCCCAGGATGCCGAGCCCGAGGCACCCGCCACTGCCGACGCGCCGGCGAAGGCCAAGCCTAAACCCAAGCCGAAACCGCCCGCTTCCAAGCCGGCGGCCAAGCCTGCCGCCGCGCCTGCTGCCGCGGCCGCGCCTGCCGCAGCGCACGCGATCTGGCCCACCGGCGCCAGCACCGTCAGCGAGAGCTACGGCGACTGGACGATGACCTGCACACGCCCGAGCGAGAAGGTCACCTGCATCGTCGCGCAATCCCAGGGTGATTCGCAGACCGGCCGGCGTAAGTTCGGCTTGGAGCTGCAATCTCCGAGCGACGGCCGCTCGGAAGGCATCGTGCTGATGCCCTTCGGCCTGTCGATCGAGGCCGGCGTGAGCTTCAAGCTCGACGAGCAGGCCCTCGGCAAGGGCGCACCCTACAGCATGTGCGTGAGCGACGGCTGTCTCGTGCCGATCAGCTTCCCGACCCTGGCGCTCGACGGCATGCGCAACGCCAAGAAGCTGTTCGTGACCGGCCAGAAATCGAGCGGCAGCGAGCCCGCCACCATCACGGTGCCCCTCGAAGGCTTCCCGCAGGCCCTCGACCGCGCCGTGGCCCTCGGCGGCTGACGTCGGGCGGACCGGATCCGGCCAATCCCCGGCTTACGGTTAAGCCAGCGTTAGCCGCCGTGCCGCAGGGTGGGTCCCAGTGTGGCGCCCGACGTCGCGGCCCCGGTCGGGTCGCGCCCGGGATCGGATCGGCGGGGCGATGGGCTCGGAGGGCAGGCGATCCGGGATCTGCGGATATCTCGGCACGCGGCTGCTGCGCGTGTCGCTGCCGGTGCTCGCGCTCCTGGCGGCGATCGACCCGGCGCTCGCCGCGCGGCTGATCGGTGCCAAGGGCAGCGAGGCCGGCAGCGGGCCCGGCGGCTACGGCCGGATCGTGCTCACCTTCGATAAGCCGGTCACCGTCAAGGCGAAGCTCGCCGGCGGGATCCTGCTGCTCGGCTACGGCGAGCGGGTAACCCCCGGCCCCGAGCATCTCGCCGAAGACATGCCGGCCTTCGTGTCCATGGTCCGGCGCGACCCCGACGGGTCGGGCCTGCGGGTCGCCTTGCAGCGGCCGTACCAAACCAACGTCCAGCTGGCCGGCGAGCGCGTCTTCGTCGATCTCCTGCCGGAGGGTTGGTCGGGCCTGCCGCCGCCGCTGCCCCCCGAGGTGGTGGCCGAGCTCGCCCGCCGGGCCCGCGTGGCCGAGGAAGCCCTGAAGGCGCGCACGCTTCCGCCGGCGCGTAAGCCCCTTGCGCTGGAGCTTGCCCGGCTACCGACCCTGACGCGCCTGTCGCTGCGCCTGCCCGACGAGGCGGTGGCGACCGTGAGCGCCGAGGGGGCGACGACGCGCCTGCGCGTCGCCGGATCCTGGACGGTCGATTCGACCGAGGCCCGGGGCCGCCCGCGGCCGGGCATCGCCAAGCTCGCCACCGAGTCGGACGAGAGTTCGGCCAGCATCCTGCTGACTCCCGCCGAGGGCTACACCGTCACGACGGAGCGGGAAGATGGGGCCTACACGATCGATGTCGTGAGCCGCACGCCTCTCAAGGCGCCGGAATCGAAGGCGGCGGAGGTGCCGGGGCCGGCCGATGCCGGCGCCGCCAAACCCGTCGTGCCGGCCCCTCAGCCCACCCGAAAGGCCGAGGCTCCGCCCGTCCCGGACGCCGCCCCCGAGGCGCCCTCGACTCGCAAGGCCGGTTCCGGCCTGGTCTTCCCGTTCCAGGCCTTGCCGCCCGCCGCCCTGTTCGAGCGCGGCGGCGTCGCCACGCTGGTGTTCGAGACCGCCGAGCCCGTCACCGTCCCGGCGGGCAACCAGGGCCTCGCACCCGTGGGCGCGCCGACCCGGACCGGACCGGTCACGGTCCTGCGCTTCAGGGTGCCGCCGGGCCGGCTGGTCGATCTGGCCGCCGTCACGACAGGAACCGGATCCGCCTGGGAGCTGTCGGCCGGCGACACGCTGAGCCCGAGCGACACGCTCGATCCGGTCCGAAAGCCGGATCCGTCGGGTCGGATCACCGTATCCCTGGCGCTGCCCAGGCCCGGATCGGCCACGTGGCTCGACCTCGACGGCGAGCGCATCGCGGTGGTCGCCTCGGCGGCGCAGCGCGCGATCGGCAATCCGAAGAGCCGCCGCTTCGTGGATTTCGAGATCCTGCCGAGCCGGCACGGCGTCGCGGTGCTGGCGAGCGCCGACGACCTCGCGGTACGGCCCCAGCTCGACGCGGTCACGATCGGCCGGGAGGGCGGCCTCGCCGCCTCCACGGCCGCGCGCAAGCCCGATCCCGCCCTGGCCGAAGCCGGCACCCTCGCGGTCGCGCGGGAGTCCTGGGAGCAGGCGCGGATCGGGAACGTGCGCGAGACCCTCCGGACCTTGGCCGGCACCGCCGCGATGGTGCCCCCGGCCGAGCGCGGCCCGGCGCGCCTCGCGCTCGCCCGCGCCAACATCGCCAACGGCTTCGATCTCGAAGGCCTCGCAGCCCTGGAGGCGGCCGCCGCCGAGGATCCGCTGCTCGCCACCCAGCGCGACGTCGCGATCCTGCGCGGCCTGGCACTCGTGCGCAGCGGCCGCTACGCCGAGGCCCTGAAGGCCCTGTCGGGGCCGCGACTCGCGAGCGACCCGGAGGCCGCCCTGTGGCGCGCGATGGCGTCGGCCGGTCTCGGCGACTGGAAGGCGGCCGAGACCGGCTTCCCCAACGCGCTGCCGGTGGCCGATGGCTACCCCACGGACCTCGCCCAGCAGATCCGGGTCCAGGCCGCGGAGGCGGCGATCGAGAACGGCGACGCCGAGACCGCCGCCGCCCGGGCGGAGGACGCGGCCCACCTGCCGCCCTGGATCCGCGATCGGCTCGCCCTGGTCCGCGCCCGCGTCTCGGAGGCGACCGGTCAGGCCGACGCGGCGCTCGATGCGTATGCCCGCTTGGAGCAAGTCGGCCAGCGGCCGGTGGCGGCCGAGGCGCAGCTGCGCGGCACGCTGCTCGCCCGGGCCGCCGGCAAGATCGAGCCGGATGCCGCGATCGACCGCCTGGAACGGCTGGCGCTGACCTGGCACGGCGGCCCCACCGAGACCGGCATTGCGGTCGGATTAGCGCGGCTCTACCTCGACGCCGGCCGCTGGCGCGACGCGTTCGCGGCCCTGCGCCGGGCGAACGCTATCGCGCCGAACGACACGGCCACGCAGGCGCTTTCCCGCGAGGTGCGCACCGCCTTCGAGAACCTCTATCTCACCGACAAGGGCGACCGGCTCACCGGGATCGAGGCCGTGGCGCTCTACTTCGATTTCCGCGAGTTGGCGCCCATCGGGCGGCGCGGGGACGAGGTGGTGCGCCGGCTGGCCGACCGCCTGGTCGGGCTCGACCTCCTGGATTCGGCCGCCGACCTGCTCCAGTACCAGATCGACAACCGGCTCACCGGCCCGGCCCGCTCCGCGGTGGCGGCCCGGCTCGCCACGATCCGGCTGATGGACGACAAGCCGATGCGGGCGCTGCAGGTGCTCGACGCGACCAACCTGCCCGAGCTGCCCGGCGAGCTGAAGCGCGCCCGCGCCCTGGTCCGCGCCCGCGCCCTCTCGGACCTGACCCGCACCGACCTGGCCCTGGAGACGATCGAGGACGAGAGCGGCCCGGATATCGAGCGGCTGCGGGCCGACATCTACTGGGGCGCCCGCCGCTGGCGCGAGGCCGGCGAATCGCACGAGTCGCTGCTCGGCGAAGCCTGGCGCGCCGGCCGGCCCCTCGACGCGCAGGCTCGGGCCGACGCGGTGCGGGCCGCCATCGCGTACGACCTCGCGGGCGAGGCGATCGGGCTGGAGCGCTTGAAGGCGAAGTTCTCCGAGGCGATGGCCGAGAGCCCCGACGCCCGCACCTTCGCGCTGCTCACGGGCACCAACCCGACCAAGACCCCGGAATTCCGCGCCATCGCGGCCCGCGCCACCAAGGCCGACACCCTGTCGGCCTTCCTGGCCGAGTACCGCAAGCGCTATCCCGAGACCGCTCTGCCCGAACGCGGCGCGATCGCGGGCGAGCGCCAGAGCAGCGCCGAGGCCCCCGGCGCGCCGCCGGGCTGACGGCCGCGATGACGCTCGTGATCGATCCGGACCGGTTCCTCGAAACCGGATCCGGCCGCGTCTGGACGCCGGAGCGCAACGCCGCGGCGTGGCGACTGGCCTACGCGGCACTCGAGCGGTCGCTGGTGGGTGGCGGCATCGACCGGGTCGTGATCGTCTGCGGCTTGCAGGGCGCGGGCAAGTCGACCTGGGTCGCCGCGCAGGATCGCGACGCTGGCCGCGTCTATGTCGACGCGGCTCTCCCGGGCGTGCGGCACCGGGCGCCGATCATCGCCATCGCGCGCCGTCACGGCGTCCCCGTGGAGGCCGTCTGGATCCGCGTCCCGCTCGACGTCGCCCTCTATCGGAACCGGAGGCGGCGCGCCGACACGATCGTCCCGGAGGCGACGATCCGCTCGGTCGCCAACCTGTTCGAGCCGCCGACGGTGGAGGAGGGGTTCGCGCAGGTGCGGATCGTCGCGGCCTGAGCCGGGCGCCTACTGCGTCAGCCGTGCGACCTGCAGGGCCTGGTCGAACATCGCGTTGAGTGAGGTCTTGATGTCGTCCGGGCTGTTGGCCGTGTAGAAATATCCCGGTGAGGCGCAGCTTTGCACGGTCGTCGCCAACGTCGGGTTCAAGGCGTTGACCTTCTTGTTTTCTGCGGCGATGCCGCCGCCGTAATCCGTGAAGGTGATGCTGTTGTATGGGATGTACAGGATCGAGACCGTCGCACCGGCCGATTTGAGCGCGGTGCAAAGTGACGGATCGATCTGCGCGGGAGAGGAGCCGTCGAAATCGCCGGCGGCGTAACCCGGGAATTTCGAGGGGCTACCCGGGTAGTAGTATCTGCCGTTCTTGGTGATGGAATAGTGCTGACTGTTCTGCATCCCGTCGGTGACCAGGAATACGAACGGCTTGCGGGCGCCGGTGCTGGAGCCGTCCCCGAATCCGCCCGCATTGGCGATGGCGGCCTTCATTTGCGGCAGGACGACCTCGAAATGCGTGCCGCCGGCACCCGTGCCGGTGCTCGGGTCCCCCCCCGTGGACAGCTGTGTCGTGCCGGTATCCAGAAGCTTGGTCAGGGCGAGCGGGTAGGGCGTCGTGTTGGCGCAGTCGGCGACGGTGTTCAGGGTGGCGATGGAGCTGTTGATGTCGGCGAGCGTGCCCATCTGGTTGATGAACGGGTACAGGCCGACGCGGTACTGGCTCGTCACCGAGGGGTTGGCGGCCCGCTGAATCAGCGAGCAAACCGCCGTGTTCAGTGCGTCCGAGCGCAGCTGTATCTTGCCGGCGGCCAGGTTCCAGCCGTTGTAGGTTGGATAATGGCAGGCAAACTGGCAACCCTGCTTGTAGTCCGAATTCATGTCATTGTTCTGGCTCGCCAGCTTGCTCATGCCGGCGGTGGTCGCCGGCAGGCCCATCGAGCCCGACACGTCCAGCAACAGGTAGAAGTCGAGGTAGCTCGCGAGGTCGGCCGAGGCCGTGACCGTGTTGGAGAAGTTCGTGGTCGGGGTTTGGAAGATCGGTCCGAAATTGTTCTTCACCGTGGCGCTGTAGACGACCGTCGACACGAGCGTCTGGCTCTTGCGCGTGAGTTGCGGCGGCTGAAGCTGCACCTGCGCGAACGGCACGGTGCCGGCGTTGACCGTGAAGGCTTTCGACGCCTGCGCGATGCCGGCCGCGATGGCGTTGGCGGTGACGTTCGCCTGGCCGGGGTTGGCCGCGATGTAGGCCTTGGCGGTCGCCACCGCGGCGATGGCGGCCGCATCCGCGGCGGCGTCGAGCTTGGACTTGTCGGTGATCGCGACGCCGTAATCGATCCCGTAGCCGAGCAGGCCGACCATCGGCAGCAGGCTCAAGGCGAACAGGATCGTCACGTTGCCGGAGCGTGCACCCGAGAGGCCCGCCGCCCGGACGATGCGGCGCTGCACGCGGTTCAGAAGCCCGGGCATTTGGTGGCGATCCCATCGTTGCCCGCCACGTCGAAATTGACCAGCGTGGCGTAGCGCGGCTGCACGTACATCGAGCGGGCGATCCGCACGGCGGGGACGAACCGCGCGCCGAACGTCGGCTTGAAGTTGAAGACGACATCGACCGCCACGATCGATCCGGGCCCGAAGACCGAGCGGGGCAGCGTGGTCCGGTTCGGCGGGGCCGTGTCGGCGGCGGGAAGCTGCGGGACCGCGCAGGGCCGGTAATTGCCCCCGGTGGTCCCCGAACTCGTCCAGGCGACGGCGGCCGTGTAGCAGGCGCTCAGGTCGCCGCCGGTGCAGTTTGCCGCCGTCGGGGTGAACGCGACGGCGGCGTAGGTGATGGCGATGTCCTGCCACCATTGCAGGCCCTGCCGCGGCCCGTCCTTCATCAGGTACGGGAACAGGACCAGGGCGGAATCGAAGCTGAAATGCAGGTCGGTGGCGTTGACGGTCGCCACCGTCGAGCCCGAGGGCGGCATCGCCTGCGAGATCATCTGGCTGATCGACTGGGCGAGCAGCCCGACCTTGCGGCTGGCGTTGATGTACGTGATCAGCTGGGTCCCGCCGAGCATCAGGATCAGCAGCACCGGCAGGATCAGGGCGAACTCGATCGCGGAGA
Organism: Methylobacterium sp. WL7; assembly: GCF_008040085.1. Taxonomy (NCBI): domain Bacteria; kingdom Pseudomonadati; phylum Pseudomonadota; class Alphaproteobacteria; order Hyphomicrobiales; family Methylobacteriaceae; genus Methylobacterium; species Methylobacterium sp. WL7. Next base: position 19,500 of record NZ_VRVG01000060.1, read on the forward strand.
CCGCCCGCCTGTCGCGCAGGAAGCGCTTCGCCGGCGGCGGGCCGCCGCGAGCCGGTCGCGATCCCGCGACGCGGCCCATCCGGTTCGTCGGCGAGCGCCCGCGCATCAGAACAGCTCGTTGCGGAACGCCGCCGTCGAGACCGCCAGGTAGGCCGGGGCGCCGTTGAACACCGCGCCGCCGCCCAGCATCTTCGCGAAGGCGGCGGGCAGGAACGTGATCGGATAGATCACCAGGAGGTACTGGTACTGTCCGCGGGTGCCGAGGCTGTACTGGCCGGACCCGGGGGTCAGCGCCGGGATCGCCAGGCCGCTGAGATCGGATTTCACGTAGCTGTAGTAGCCGCTCGATCCGCTTCCGGTCGGCACCAGGTACAGGTTCACCACGAGGTTGCCGCACGTCATAGATGCCGGCAGGTTCCGGCACAGGGCGGTCTTGAAACCGGCCTGATCGAGGGCATTCGTCTGGGCGGACCCGGTCAGGATCTGCCGGGCGGCGCGGGTCGTGGCATAGTCCAGGGATTGATTGATAAACAGGATCGTGGCCACGGTCATGATAAACAGAAGGGCCAGGATGAACAGCATCGCCACCAGGGCGAACTCGACCGCTGCGGCCCCTTTCTGATCGCGAACGTAGCGGCGCATGAGAAACATGCGCTCTGTTAGCAAGAGATTGCTAAACCCGGGTTAAAACAGCCTTCGAGAGTCTATCCGTCTGCCTGGACGAATCTTGCGAGGTATCCGGCCTGACTGCAACGGCCCGACGCCTCGACGTCATTGACCTGATGCGCTCGCTTGCGCCGAACCGGCAAACAGCTTTCGGGGGGCTGCCCTATCCGCCGTAGCTCTGGACCAGCGATCCGGCCACCAGGGTCCAGCCATCGACCAGCACGAAGAAGATCAGCTTGAACGGCAGGGCGACGGTGGCGGGCGGCACCATCATCATGCCCACCGCCATCAGCACCGAGGCGACCACGAGGTCGATGATCAGGAACGGGATGAACAGCAGGAAGCCGATCTCGAAGGCGCGGCGCAGCTCCGAGATCATGAAGGCCGGGGTCACGATCTCGAGGCCGACATCCTCGGGCCCCTTCGGCACCGGCACCTTGGCGAGGTCGAGGAACAGCTTCAGATCCTTCTCGCGGACGTTCTTCAGCATGAACGTCTTGAACGGCCCCGAGGCGCGCTCGAAGGCCTGGGCCTGCGTGATCCGCCCGGCGACCAGTGGCTCGATCCCGGCGCTGTAGGCCGCGCGGCCGGTGGGCGCCATCACGAAGGCGGTGAGGAACAGCGCCAGGCTGACGATCACCGCGGTGGGCGGCGCCGTCTGGGTGCCGAGCGCCGAGCGCAGGATCGACAGCACCACGACGATCCGGGTGAACGCGGTCGCCATCACCAGCACGGAGGGCGCCACCGCCAGGATCGTGATCAGCGCGACGAGCTGGAGTGCCCGCTCGGTGGTGCCGCCGGCGCCGAGATCGACGCTGAGGCTCTGCGCCAGGGCCGGTCCGGCGGCCAGCCCGGTCCCGGCCAGCACGGCGAGGCCCAGCAGCGCGCGGCGGTTGCTGGCCGGGCGGCCGTGCGTGTCGCGATGCGGCGTGTCGGTCATGGGGGTCACGGGCGGTCGCAGGTGGGCGTCGCCGGCCGCACGCCCGTGCGCCGCGCCTCGAGGTTCTGCCAGACCAGGAGCGCCGGCAGGCCGAGCACGACATCGGGGACCCGGCGGGCGAGCGAGAGGGCGATCGCCGTCCCGGCATCGATCCCGAACAGCCCGCAGACCAGCACGAGGCCGCCTTCCTGCACGCCGAGCCCGCTCGGCACCAGGAAGGCCGCCGCCTTGATCGCCTGACTCAGCGCCTCGATCACCAGGATCTCCGACAGGCTGATCTGATCGACGCCGATGCAGGTCAGCACCACCGCGACCTCGGCGGCACCCAGCAGCCAGGCGAGTGCGTGGAGCGCGAAGGACTGCACCAGGCGGCCGCGCCGTCCCGCCGCCCAGACCGTGTCGAGCGCCCCCTGGATCCGCGGGGCGGGCTCCGGACGCGCCTCGGTCTCGCGCACGAAGCGACGGCCCAGGGCCGCGATCCGGTCTTCGACCACGCGCACGATCCCGGTGCGCTGGAGCGCGAAGAACGCCCCGACCGCCAGCCCCGCCACCGCGAGGGTCCGCAGCGTCCAGTTCGCGAGCTCGGCGGCGGCCGGACCCTCGACCTGGCTCAGCAGCCCGGCGCCGAGGCCCGCGAACAGCGCCAGCGTACCCACTTGGAACAGCATGTCGGCGAGCACGGAGGCCGCCGCCAGGGAGCCGGCCACCCCCCAGAAGGTCAGGAGCCGCGCCCCGAGGACGTCGCCGCCCACCGAGGCCACCGGCAGCAGAACGTTGATGCCCTCGCGCACGAAGCGCAGGATCAGGCAGGCCGAAGCCGGGGCGGGCGAAAGGCCATCGAGGATGCGGGCCCAGGCGAGGCCGCAGACCAGCACCACGAGCGCCCGGACCAGGGTGACGCCGGCAAAGCCCACGAACCCGATCCGCCCGAACGCCGCCGCGACCGCGGAGAGATCGTTGGTCGCCACCAGCCAGACCGCGAGGCCGAGGCCGATCAGCGTGCCGATCAACGGCAGCCGGCGCAGCACGGCCAAGCCGACGCGGCGCGCCGGGGCGGCGCGGTCGCCGCTCACGGCCGGACCGTGCGGGATGTGCGCCGAGTGGCGGGCAAGGGCGAGGGCTCCAGGTTGCGCCGGCCGCGAATCCGGCGGTGATTCGGCAGGTGTCACCGCCGCTAGGGGCGTATTGGGGCCGAATTCGGGGGGCGCCGCTGCGGTAGCACGGGGCGCAGCACCGCGGCGAGGGCCTCTTCGGGCTTGGAGCCCGGATCGAGCAGCACGACCCGGCCGGCCGCCAGGCTCGCCCCCGTGGCCACCGCCACCGCCCGCTTGGGACAGGGTCCGAGGCAGCCGGACTCGACGATGCACAGCTTGGTCCGGTCGGCGAGCAGCCCGTCCTTGGCGGCCTGCTTGGCCGCGCCCTTCAGCAGCGCCCGCACCGCGCGCGGACGCAGGCCCTGCCGCTTGGCGCATTTGGCGCACACCACCACGACCTCGGTCAGCTTGGTCTTGGCGAGTCCGGTCTTGGCGAGTCCGGTCTTGGCGAGTCGGGTCTCGGCGAGCTGGGTCTCGGCGGCCTTCGTCGCGGCCGGGCGGCCGGGAGAGACGCTGGGGTCTGTCATCATCGGGAGACTCTACGGTGCGATACCGGGCCCGGCTACCTTGCCCGTCGCCGCGGTGCGGCCCGCCGTGGCGGGGCGAGGGGCGGGTGCCTTAAAAAGGGCCGAAAAGAACGGGATTCCGGAGCCGCGCACGGGCCGCCCTCCGGCCGGCTTCGCGGTGGCGGATCCGGCGCAGACCCAGGAACAGTGAGCGGATGAGCTTCGACGACGTCAAGGACGACACGCGCGAAGGCGAACTCGTGACGTTCGCGCCATCGACGATGACCGAGCTGCGCCACGGCGCCGAGACGATCCGTCCGGTGCCGGAGAAGCGTGGCGCCCGGGCTCTGATGGCCGCGGCACGCGAGCGCCTCGATTGGACCCGGCTGCCCGGCCTCGGCCAGCGCCGGGAGGACACGTCGAGCTACGGCGCGCGGGTGATCCGCCGGGTCAGCCTGTTCGTGCTGCTGCCGACCCTGGTGATCGGCCTGTACCTGTTCGGCTTCGCCTCCAACCAGTACATCGCCGAGGCCCAGTTCGCGGTGCGCGGCAACGTCGAGCCGATGGAGAACATCTCGCTCGGCCAGTACACGAACCTGATTCAGAAGCACAACAGCCAGGACAGCTTCATCGTCCGCGACTATATCGAGAGCCAGACTCTGGTCGAGGCGCTGGAGAAAAGCATCGGCATCTCGAAGATGTTCTCCCGCTCCGAGGCGGATTTCTGGGCCCGGTTCGACCCGAAGGATCCGGTCGAGGACCTCACCAAGTACTGGCGCAAGCACGTCGAGGCGCACATCGATTCGATTTCGGGCGTGATCCGCCTGTCGGTGCGGGCCTTCACCCCCCAGGACGCCCTGACCATCGCGCACGAGGTGGTGACCCGGGCCGAGGCGCTGATCAACGACATCTCGAAGCGCGCCCAGGCCGACATGGTCAAGCAGGCCCAGGCGGATGCGACGGTGGCGCAGGAGCGCCTGCGCAAGGCGCATCTCGGGCTGCAGAGCTTCCGCAACCAGTGGGGCGTGATCGATCCGATCAAGACCGCCGAGGGGACACTGACCACGCTCACGATCCTGCGCAAGGAGAAGCTCAAGCTCGAGACCGACCTGCAGGTGCTGCGCGGCTCGAACCTCGATGAGCGCTCGCGCTCGATCCAGACGCTGGCCTCCAACGTCGCGGCGATCGAGCAGCAGATGAAGACGCTGCAGGACGAATTGACCAATGCCGGCGCGGCCGCGGGCGGCGGCACCAACCTGACCGAGGCGCTGCTCCAGTACGAGGGCCTGCTGGTCGAGCGGACCATCGCGGAAAAACTCGAGGAATCGGCGAACATGCTGCTCGACCGGGCCCGCATCTCGGCCAGCAAGCAGCACATCTTCCTGGCGACCTTCGTGCCGCCGGTCCTGCCGACCGACAGCCTCTACCCCGAGCGGGGCCACACCCTGATCGTCGCCTTCTTCTGCTTCTTCGTGCTCTGGAGCTCGTCCTCGCTCCTGATCGCCGGCATCCGCGACCAGCGGATGTGAGCCGGCACCGCGGGGTCTGGATCCCGCGGCGCGCGGTCTGTAGAGGGAGACGGTCCGGCCTCCCGGGCCTCCCCCGATCGATGAGCGAAGTCTAACGGTCCATGTCGGATTTCTCCGATCTCGTCGCGAAGGCGATCCAGCCCTCGATGAACCGGGCGGAGCGCGAGGCGGTCTACACGGTCGTGCGCCAGGCCGTGCTCCGCCTGCAGGAGCGCGAGGCGCTGCCCCCGGACGATCCGCGCGTCGCGCTGCAGCGCCACCTCGTCGAGGAGACGATCCGCGACGTGGAGGGCGACGTCGCCCGCTACGAATCCCTGCGCAAGCTCGACGCGGCCTTCGCGGCCCAGACCGAGGCGCACAAGGGGGCCCGCGGCCGGCGCTGACGGGGCCGCGGCTCGGGGCGCTTCTCCCGTGCGCGCCGACGGCGTGCCGAGGAGCGGACGGATATCCAACAAACGCCCCTCATCCTGCGGTGCGGCCGCGGAAGCGGGCGCCTCGAAGGATCGCTCCAGGGATCGCGCGGCCGGCTGGAGGGCTCCTTCGAGGGCTCCGCGTCGCTACGCCACCTCAGGCTGAGGGGGATGGATGGGATGGCCGTCGGGCGATCCGCCGCCTACCCGTAAGCCGCGCTCGCCCGGACGGCGCCGGGCTCGGCCACGTCGAGGCCGGCCGAGACGTACTCGTTCAGCTTGTTGCGCAGGGTCCGGATCGAGATGCCGAGGATCTTGGCCGCATGGGTGCGGTTGCCGAGGCAATGGTCGAGGGTGTCGAGGATCAGGTCGCACTCGACCTGCGCCACGGTCCGGCCGACCAGGCCGCGGGTGGCGGCTTCCGCGGCCTGCACGGCGCGGCCGGCCGGGCCCGCCGTGGCGATCGCCTCGCCGTCCGGCGACAGGATCGCGTCGGGGCCGATCTCTGGCCCGGAGGCCAGAAGCACCGCCCGGTGCAGGGTGTTCTCGAGTTCGCGCACGTTCCCGCGCCAGGGGTTCTTCACCACCAGCGCCCGCGCCTCGGCGCTGAGGGCGCGGGCCGGGACGCCGTTCACCTCGGCGTATTTCCGGGCGAAGTGGGCGGCGAGTTCGAGGATGTCGGCCGGCCGGTCGCGCAGGGCCGGCAGCTTCAGCGAGACGACGTTGAGGCGGTAGAACAGGTCCTCGCGGAACGTCCCCTTGCGGACCTCCTCCATCAGGTTGCGGTTCGAGGTCGCCAGCACGCGGATGTCGACCCGCACCGGGGCGGTGCCGCCGACCCGGTCGATCACCCGCTCCTGCAGCGCACGCAGCAGCTTGGACTGCAGGCGCACATCCATCTCGGAGATCTCGTCGAGCAGCAGGGTGCCGCCGTTGGCCTCCTCGAACCGGCCGATCCGTCGGGCGACCGCCCCGGTGAACGCACCCTTCTCGTGGCCGAACAGCTCGGATTCGAGCAGCGCCTCGGGGATCGCCGCGCAATTGACCGAGACGAACGGCTTGCCGGCCCGGTGCGACTTCAGGTGGACGTGGCGGGCCAGCACCTCCTTGCCGGTGCCGCTCTCGCCGGTGATCAGCACGGAAGCCTCGGAGGGGGCGACCTGCTCGGCGAGCTTGACCACCCGCTCCATCGCCGGATCGCGCCACACGAAGGCCGCGCGGTCGGAGGCGACCGCCTCCAGCACCGCGGCGATCAGCTCGGGATCGGGCGGGAGCGGGATGTATTCCTTGGCGCCGGCCCGGATCGCCGCGACGGCGGTCTGGGCGTCGGCCGAGACCCCGCAGGCCACGACCGGGGTGCGGATCCGCTCGGCCTCCAGGGCGTCGACGAGGTCGCGCACCGCCAGCGACACGTCGATCATGATCAGGTCGGCGCCCTTGGCGCGCAGGACGTTGAGGCCCTGTGGGATCGCGTCCGCCTGCGTGACGGAGGCGCCGCGCCGCATCGCGATCTTGGAGGCGGTGATCAGCTCGCCGTTGAGCCGCCCGATCATCAGGAGCCGCATGGTTCGTCCCTCTCAAACATCGTGGCGCGGAGCGCGGGCCGCCTCGGCAAGGCGACGGTCTCCGCCGCAGATCAAAAAACTATTCGCCCTTGACGATCTCGGTCATCGTCACGCCGAGCCGGTCCTCGACGAGGACGACCTCGCCGCGGGCGACGAGCCGGTTGTTGACGAACACGTCGATCGCCTCGCCGACCTTCCGGTCGAGTTCGAGCACGGCGCCGGGGGCGAGCCGGAGCAGGTCGCCGATCGGCATCCGGGAGGAGCCGAGCACCGCCGAGACCATCACGGGCACGTCGAACAGCTGCTCCAGGTCGGCGGCCGTCTTCGGGGTCGTGGGCGTGTCGCGGATCGAGCCCGCGGCGTAGTCGGGGTCGTTCTCGCCGAGCTGGGGCAGGCTGAAATCGTCGGACATCCGGGCTCCTTACGGGGTCGGTGGCAGGCCGAGGGCGTCGGCGACGGCGGCCTCGATGCGGGCGCGCTCGCGCACGATGCCGCCGTCGGCCCATTCGATGCGGGCGTCGCCCGCGTGCATGTCGGGATCGCCCAGCACCACGAGGCGGCCCTCGTAGCCGCGTTCGCGGGCGAGCCGCTTCACCAGGGTTTCCGCTTCCTCGACCAGGCCGTCATGCACGCGCACCACCAGGTGGGGCACGCCGCGCAGGTGCTGGAGCGCCGCCCGGGCGGCCTCGCCGATGCTGGCGAGCGGGGCGGCGTCGAGCGCCTCGCCGGCGACCTTCCGGGCGATCAGCACCGCGACCTCGACCGCTTGCGCCTCGCGCTCGGCCTCGTGCGCGTCGGCCCGGGCCAGGAGGGCGGTGGCGGCCTCGGCCAGGTGGTTCAGCGCGGCGGCGAGCCGGCCCTGGATCTGGGACTCGGCCTGGACCAAGCCCTCCTGGATGCCGCGGGCATGGGCCTTCACCTCAGCGCGGGCGGCCGCCTCGGCGGCGCGCTGGGCCGCCGCGCTCGGGCGCGGGCTGCGGAAGTCGGTCTCGAACAGGAACGGCGTCGCGATCTGGGGCGAGGAGGCGTTCAATAGACCAGCTCCTCCTCGGCGCTGTTCTTGGCGATCATGATCTCGCCCTTCTCGGCGAGGTCCTTGGCGACCTCGGTCATCTTCGTTTGCGCCTCATCGACCTCCTTGAGGCGGACCGGGCCCAGCGAGGCCATCTCGTCCGTGAGGTTCTTGGCGGCCCGGGTCGACATCTGCCTCATGAAGAAGGCCCGGGTCGGCTCGTTGGCGCCCTTGAGCGCCAGGCACAGGGTCGCGCCGTCGATCCTCTGCATCAGGGTCTGGACGCTGCCCGGATCGAGCTTCAGCAGATCCTCGAAGGTGAACATCAGCTCGCGGATGCGCTTGGCCGAGCCGCGATTGGCCTGGTCCAGGGCGGCCAGGAAGCGGCCCTCGGTCTGGCGGTCGAAGGCGTTGAACACGTCCGCCATCATCTCGTGGGCGTCGCGGCGCTGGGTCTGCGCGATGGTCGAGACGAACTCGACCCGCAGGGTCTCCTCGATGTGGCGCAGGGCCTCCTTCTGCACCGTCTCCATGCGGAGCATCCGGTTCAGGACGTCGATGGCGAAGTCCTCGGGCAGGATGGTGAGCACCTTGGCGGCGTAGTCCGCCCGCACCCGCGACAGCACCACCGCCACGGTCTGCGGGTACTCGTTGCGCAGGAACGAGGCGAGGATCTCGGGATCGACCTGGGCGATCGAGGCCCAGACGCGCTTGCCCGACGCCCCCTTGATCTCGGCCATGATCAGCGAGACCTGATCGGACGGGAAGATTTTGAGCAGCAGGGCCTCGGTCCGCTCGAAGTTCGACGAGATGCCGCCGCTGTTGCTGAGCTTCGTCACGAACTCGATGATCAGCTTCTCGACGGTGGCGACCTCCAGCGTGCCGAGCTGGACCATCGCGTGGCTGACCTTCTTGACCTCCTCCTCCTCCAGCATCTGCCAGATCGGGGCGCCCTCGGCCTCGCCGAGCATCAGCAGCAGCGCGGCCGCGCGCTGCGGGCCGGGCATCGCCGCGAAGGCGTCGCCGCCCTCGGTCGTCAGGGAATTCGCAAGACCTGCCGCCATCGTTCGTCCCCGATCCTCGACGCGCTACTCTTCCTGGATCCAGGTGCGCAGCACCTCGACGGTCTCGGCCGGGCTGGCCCGGACCATGTCGACGACCCGCTGCACCGTGTCGGCCTGGATCTGGCCGTTGATCTTGGCGAACTCCATCAGCCGGGCGGTCGGGCTGTCGCGCTCGATCAGCGTGACCGAGGCGCCCGCGCCGGCCCCCGCCTCCGCGTCGCCGAGGCCGGAGGGCCCCGCCAGCGCCGGGGCGGCGCCCGGGACCGGCGCCAGAACCTGCCGGACCAGCGGACGCACCACCGTGAGCAGGACGATCAGCGTCAGGAGCGCCAGCACCGAGAGTTCGGCCATGCGCAGCACGTCATCCTTGGTCGGCGCCAGCAGCGACTGGATCAGGGTCGGCTCGCTGAATTGCGGCACGCTCGGCGCTTCGGCGAAGCGCAGGTTCACCACCTCGATCTGGTCGCCGCGCGCCTTGTCGAAGCCGACCGCGCTGCGCACCAGGGCGGTGATCCGCTCGATCTCGGCGGGCGGGCGCGGCGTGTAGGTCTGCTTGCCGTCGGGCGCGATGGCGTAGATCCCGTCGACCACCACGGCGACCGACAGGCGCTTCACCCGGCCGCCCTCGGCGATCTCGGTCTTGGTGACCTTCGAGATCTCGTAGTTGGTGGTCTCCTCGTTCTTGTTGGTCGCGTCCTTCGGGGCGGGCGGCTTGTCGCCGCCGTTGGCGCCGGGCAGCTCGTTGCCGACCGTGACCTGCCCGTCGGCGTTGCCGGTGACGGCCGATTCGGTCCGGGTCTGGGCCGAGCGCACGACCCGGCTCTCCGGGTCGAAGGTCTCGGAGCGGCTCTCGATCCGGTTGAGGTCCAGCTCGGCGTTGACCTGGACCCGAGCCCGGCCGGGGCCGACGATGCCGGCGACGACATCCTCGATCTGCCCGCGCAGGCGCCGCTCCAGGCCGAGCTGCCGGTCCTCGAAGCCGCTGGCGGCGTTGGCGTCGGCGTCCTTGGCGCCGTCGGCCAGGAGCCGGCCGCGCTCGTCGACGATCGAGACCCGCTCGGGCTTCAGGCCCTCCACGGCGGAGGCTGCGAGGTGGCGGATCGCCCGCACCTGCCCGGCATCGAGTTCGCCCATCAGCTTCAGGACGATGGCCGCGCTCGGGCTCTCCCGGTCGCGCTCGAACAGGCGCCGCTCGGGCAGGACCAGGTGGACGCGGGCCGCCTGGACCCGGCCGATCGCCCGGATCGAGCGGGCGAGTTCGCCTTCGAGCGCCCGCAGGTGGTTCACGTTCTGGACGAAGTTGGTGGACGAGAACGCGTCGCCCTTGTCGAAGATCTCGTAGCCGACGCCGGCCTGGACGGGCAGGCCCTTGCCGGCGAGGTCCATGCGCAGGCGGGCGAGGTCGCCCCGCGGCGCCATGATGGTCTGGCCGGTGTCGCCTTTCGATTCGTAGCGGATGCCGCGGCTGTCGAGCTCGCGAATCACGGCGGCCGAATCCTGCATCGACAGGTCCGAGAACAGCACGCCCATATCGGGGCGCGAGACCCGCAGGATGATGAAGGCGAAGAAGCCGATGAGGGTCAGCGTCACGGCCGCCATGGCGGCGATCCGGGCCGGTCCAAGCTTCGAGACGAGATCGAGAACCGGCTTCACGGGATGGGTCGCTGCACTCTAACGCTGGCGGGACCCGACGGCCCGCCCGGCAGAAATTGCCCAGCCCGTGGTTAGCGAGGCGTTAATGCCGGGGCCCGCGGGGGCGCAAAGTTGGGTCTTGGAACGGAACGAAGCCGCATCCGGGGTGCGGAGGCGGCTTCGGAGGGGACTTCTCGAGGACCGGGCCGGGGGCGCGGTCCCTGTTCCGGCCGCGTTCAGTGCCGGTAATGCTGGATCCGGGTCGTCCGCAGCCCGGCGAGGCCGTGCTGGTCGATCGAGAACTGCCAGCTCAGAAATTCCTCGGTGGTCAAGGTGTAGCGCTTGCACGCCTCCTCGAGACTGAGGAGGCCACCGCGCACGGCGGCGACGACCTCTGCCTTGCGCCGGATCACCCATCGACGGGTGCTCGGCGGCGGAAGATCCGCGATGGTCAGAGGACTGCCGTCGGGCCCGATCACGTATTTGACTCTCGGGCGGCTGGGTTCGGTCATGATACGCTCTACACTCGACTGACCTGTCGAGCGTTGAAGGTACTTGCGCTCGCTTAAGAGATGTTGAAGCGGATCACTCGGATATGATTCGTTAGGTGCCACTTGTGGACAACCCTATGCTTTGGACGCTGCTCAGCGGCACTTTCTGAGAGCCGATCATGAGGACCGGCGCCGCTCCGCTGAGGTCGACCGCGTCCACGGTGCCGTTGAGCTGGGTGTCCACGGCCACGCTCGTCCCGGTGGCGTCGGAGGCCGAGACCTTGATCGAGTAGGTCCCGTCCGGCGCGGTCAGGCCCGCCGAGGTCTTGCCGTTCCAGCCGTAGGTCTGGCTGCCCGCGGTGAGCGACGTGCTCTGCGAGGCCACGACGTTGTTCTTCGAATCGAGGATCGTGACCACCGCCTTCGAGGCCGCCCGGGCGGGCGTCAGGGTCCAGGACGCGGAGCCGTTGGAGAGCTGGGAGCTGCTGCCGTCCGCCGTGATGCTCTTGCCGATATAGCTCGTCGCCGACGCGGAACTCGCCGATTTCGAGGCGGTCAGGATGCTGTCGAGGCGATCGTTGGACTTGAGCTGCTGCTCGACGCCGGCGAACTGGACCAGCTGCTGCGTGAACTGGTTGGTGTCCATCGGATCGAGCGGGTTCTGGTTCTTGAGCTGCGTGGTGAGCAGCGTCAGGAACTGCGTGAAGTTGCTGGCGATCTCGCTGCCATTGCCGCTCGCGCCGCTGCTCGACGCTGTGGATGACGTGTTGGTAACGTTGGATATCCCGGATGTCATGCGGCTCGCTCCCGTGGCGCGTCGGGGCGGAACGCCGGGACGCATGATGGTTCGATGTCGAATCGCGAGGCGGTCTGGTCGCGCATCGCGTCAGATCCTGATGTCGAGGCCGCCGTAGCCGCGCAGCCAGCGCGTCGGCGCAACCTCCTGGGGGGCGTCGGCGCGGTCCTGCGCCCAGGCGGTCGAGCCGCCCCGGGGGGCATCGCCCTGGCCGCCGTTGGCGCCGCCCTGGGCATTGCCGTCGCTGCGCAGCGACAGGTTGAGGCCGCCCCCTGAGGGATCGAGCCCGGTCTGGGACAGGGCCTGCTGCAGCTGGCCGGCGTCGCGCTGGAGCATGGCCAGCGTCTCGGGCCGCTCGACCACGAGGTGGGTCATCACCGTGCCCCGCGCCTTGTCGATCTCCAGCTTGACGTCGATCCGCCCCAGTTCGGCCGGGTCGAGCCGGATCTGGAACTCGCTCGACCCGGCGAGCGAGCGCAGCCCGATGGTCATCGGCACCTGCCCGAGCGGTACCGCCGGATCCGGCGGGGCTTGCACCTGGCTCGGGGTCGGCGCGGCGGCCTGCGTCGTTGCGTTCGCCGATCCGGCCGCCTGCGGTGCGAGGAAGGACGCGTCCGGATTGCCATGGGGGAGGGTGG